>PWMM01000044.1 GCA_003558195.1 Syntrophomonadaceae bacterium | reverse complement strand
TCTATTAATTAGTATCTTCGTTGAATAAAAATCTATTCTTTCAAGTAATCAATCAACTCAACATTATCCCCACTCTTATACAGCTTTAAACTCGGTGTCATTACTTCTTCCACATAAATCGGGGTATAATAAAACTTATAGCAAACCAAGGGAACAGCACCTATCTTGTTCGCCATCTTCATCATCTCAACAGGCTCATCTCGAACATACAACCTCTCCTGAGTAGTCGTTCGCTTACATTGAACCAAGTAATTCTTTTCTTTCCCAAGAGCGTATACATCGATTGGTCCTTTCGACGCTGGCGACCGAGTTGAAACAAACCCGTTGTTCCGAAAAATATTAGCAACTTCCCACTCCAAATAGTATCCACTTTGATATCTGTTCATACATGTATATATAGTGTTATAACCTTTTATTCCTTAGGGTTCATAAAGAATACATCATGGACGCGTTAATAGAAATTCAGTTACACGAGCGAATAGGTGAAAAAGCGGGTGAAGTAATGGAAGTATATCAATCAGTTCACCCTGAAGACCAACCGAAAATACTGACTGCTCTGAACCATGTTTTCAGTCAACAGAAACTGCTGAAGAAGAAAACAGACACATCGCTCGAAGAAATAAAAGAAGTAACAGGATACTACTTAACGAAAGCGATTGAAGTCGGTCAACACCTTGATTCTCGTGAAGTGCCTGAGTTACGTGAAGCATTAGACGGAAACTTTGATTATGGCGCTATGAGTGAAGATATTGATTTCACTAAATATACTTTGTTTGAACTTGGTCGAATTACTTATGAAGCGGGTTTGGTTATAGGTTTGATTCAGAGAAGTTACGAAACAACTGAAATAAAGGATATCCCTATAGGTATAGCGTGAAAAACACTCAGGGAAACAAGGGGGTTAAGTATCTTGGTTGCTTGAGTAATTTACTTACTCGAGACCTATTAATTCGTTTCTACATTGATAGCAACGGCATTTACTGAAAGGTATTTCTTTCTTCTTAGTTGGGTTCACGTCAAGAGCCTCATAAACTTCCTGCGCTTTTCGATTAAGCTTTTCAATTCTTTCGTCGTCCCGCTTAAAACTAATAGTTTTTGTATCCATACAGGTTTTCGTTACGTACACGATTTCCGCGTCCGTAACATTCAGCGCCTTCATATATATCTGAAGTTGGTCACGGTGCTTCGCGGAATACTCAGGGGTTAATTGACTTAACCTACTAATTGTTTTATAGTCAAGCACCACGCCGTTCTCAACGTCAAACAAATCACACCGCCCTTTCCAGTATACATCGTATCCACTTGGGTCATACTTTAGGTTTACTTCTTTTTTGACTTCAACGGGAAACTCAAGGTTTTTCTCGAACCAGTCATGAATAATAGTGCCTACTTTCATAGCGCCCTTAATCCTCGTGACAGGACGCCACAACCCCTTCTTCGAGATAAACATCTGTCGCGGACAATACCCTGCTGACGACGGGTGAAATAATTCCTTTGAATCACCGTTACCGTAGTCTCCATCCTCAGTTACTTTGTTCCTAATGACGCTTTCTATATTCATTTTTTCCCTCAGGGAGAGGTGGACGAATAAACTGGGAGGGAGATAAAAACTACTTCATCCACCCCGTATATATATATATACACATGGAGGTATAAATACCTATACTACGCGGTACTTCATTGTTTTCTCTTCACGACTAAAATACCTCTTCATTTCGTCCCGCGAAACAAGTTCATCGATGTATTTCGTGAGGTACTTTCTTCTTTTCACGCCGAGCGCCTGCTTTAGTTCACCCATCGTGTATTCTTTTTTGCCCTTGTTTTTGAGGTATTCCCTGAGTGAATCAGGAAGTTCACTTCGGTCTATTCCTTTCAACGCCACTTAATCCTCCTCGAGTGTTTTCAGGAAGTCACGTAGCCCAATGAAACCAAATCCACCTGCACCAGTTATTAACAAAGACAGCATCTCCGGAGACAAGTAACCAAAGTAGTTCGCTACTCCAACCGCTATTATTACCGCTCCACTCCAAAACGTCTTGCTTTTCAATAAACTTTTAGGCATATATTCACCCCCACTCCTCGTACTTTCCTTTGCTTAGTTCTTCACTCATTTTCTTTAGGTTTTCTTCAAACTCATCTTCATCTATCATTACAAATACACCCTATTTCCATTTCCTTTTTCCTTAAACTCTTTGTTTGCTACTACACCCATCATACAATCACTTATGGCGTTCCACTCATCTTCATCATCTTCATCTGGACCCAATTCACCGCCTCCTTTTCTTGTTTTTTCGTGCCGTTGCCCACCAAGAACTAACGGTGAGCGAAGGTGAAAAATGTATCCGAACAAACCAGTTCCCTGACCTGTATTTCGGCACTCTCATCTTCATTCCTCGAGTAGTTTTGCTCCAGTTCCTATTAGGAATCCGAATGCTCCCGCTACTTCAGCAGTTATTCCCACGAAAAAGGGTGCTGCTACTCCTCCGAGTATATAGAAAAGTAGTCCTGCTCCAAGTCCAAATACTACTGCTTTCGCGTACTCAGTTTTTTTGCTGTCTAACATTTGTTTTTCACCTCCACTATGTTTTCACGACTAAGTGAACGTTATATGACTTCTATTGATTTGTTTCGTTCTGAAGGGAAGTGGTTTTCGCCTGACGCGTCTGTTACTATTACTTCAACTTGGTATATTCCTTTTGTTTCTATTATGTCTCCGCTTTTCCACTCGTATTTTACTTCGCCTTTCTCGGCGTCCGTTATTTCTACGTCGTTCTTAGTTATTGTTTCTCCTTCATCGTCGAGGAAATGTATCTGTACGCTCGATGCGTTTGTTAGGTCAACTACGCCATCTTGGTCACGTAGGGTTGCTTCTATGTCTTGCCCCGTTGCCCCTTGCTTAAATGTTTCAACCATTTGTAACTTACCTCCATATGTATTCTTTTTGGTATATATATAGTTTTGTCTTGATTTCATTAAAAGGTTTCGTATCGTATTTATGAATGCGAGAAAAGTATGGTGTTTTATCTGTAGTTGTTTCCGTAGGTCACGTAGAGTGTTTCCGC
>PWMM01000296.1 GCA_003558195.1 Syntrophomonadaceae bacterium | reverse complement strand
TGGCTCAAGCTGGTTAAAACTTCTCATGCTAAGAACAAGATCCGCAACTGGTTTAAGAAAGAACGCCGTGAAGAAAATATCGAAAAAGGTAGAGAAATGTTGGAAAGAGAAATTCGGCGGATCAATACAGAGCAGCGCCTCTCTTTAAAAAGCGAAATGCTTGAAGAGGTGGGGCGTTCTTTTAATATTCTTACTGTTGAAGACCTTTATGCTGCAGTTGGTTATGGCGGAGTCTCGGTTAATCAGGTCATTAGCCGTCTGCGTGAAGAATACAAGCGTAAATATGGCGATCAGGAAAAAGAAAAAACAGTCCCGGATGTAAAACCGGTCAAACGGCCCAAACAGCAGTCTATCGGGATTTCTATTGAAGGAATGGGAGGATTGTTAGTCAGGGTCGCCCGGTGCTGTAATCCGGTACCCGGTGATGATATAATCGGTTATATCACCCGGGGAAGAGGGGTATCTGTGCACAGGCGTGATTGCCCTAATCTGGCACAAAAATCTGATGATAACGGACGCTTCCTTAAGGCTGCCTGGGATGGTGAACCTGATGCTTCCTATCCGGTAGAAATAGAAATAACAGCAGATGATCGGAAGAATCTTCTTGCAGACATTATGGCTTCGGTGAATGAAAGTAAAGTTGATATAACTGCAGTCAATGCCAGGGCTGATAAAAATAGTATAGCCACCATTTACATGACTATGGTGGTAAAAAACCAGGTTCACCTGGATCAGATTATGAACAAAATCAAAAAGATTAAAGAGGTATACGAAGTTCGTCGCTATGTTTACGGATCAAATAATTAAACTTTTTTATTTATTTTAGGTTTAAAATGGGTATTAAAAAAGGTCTGCTCTGCTTTTATAAAGAGAAGCAAAGCCGAAGGGATCGCTTTATATTCCCATCAACTTTTAGCCTTTGGCTGGCAGGGAAACGGTAGAGTCGCCTTCTGCGGCAAAAAAAGATGATCTTCCTAACTTAACTTCTTAATCTGCTCTGAATTATTGGGCTGAAAGGTTTTTAAGGGCGGCACTCTTAAGCAGGCTGGGCAGTACCACCAGGAAAATTTGGGAGGAAATAAATGAGAGCTGTAGTGCAAAGGGTGCATCAAGCCTATGTAGAAGTTAACGGGGAAAAAGTAGGGGTAATCGGTCCGGGGATGGTAGTATTTTTAGGAGTAGGCCGGGATGATTCAGTAGATGACAGTAAATATCTGGCTACAAAGATTTCAGGGCTCCGGATTTTTGAAGATAATGCAGGCTTAATGAACCTTTCAGTGAAGGAAAGCGGTGGCCAGGTGCTTTCTATATCTCAATTTACCCTTTATGGTGATTGTAGTAAGGGTCGTCGGCCTGGCTTTTCAGCAGCAGCTCCCCCTGAAGAGGCTCTTTTTATGTATCAACATTTTTGTGATAATCTAAAACAGGCAGGCCTCACCGTTGAGACGGGACAATTTCAGGAAGATATGAGGATAATGGTCGACAATGACGGTCCGGTTACTTTGTTGCTTGACAGTAAGAAACAGTTTTAAGCCCTTAAATCTGAAGTTTTACGTTGATTTGGCATGATTTTTTGAAGCGATCCCGTAAATGACTTTTTAAACTGATTCTATAAGGGACTATTTAGAAATCCAACTAGTATGGTACTGGCTTGTCCGGGTTAGGAAATATATAGTTCTGAAATAGAACTGGCAAGCGCGAACTGACATTAAGTGTTTAACAGTAAAATGAGAAATTATAACCCGTGTTTTCATGGTTTGGTCGTGTTTAAATCAGCTTAAAATAATTAAAGCAAGCAGTAATTACCGGCATTAAAATGCCGATGAAAAGCCTTTGTGAGGTTGGCAGGCAATAACCCGGCCGCCTTTAAGAGATCCATTGATAAGCTTATAACAGTGTTTGCCCGAGCGAAAGGCCTTAATCCGGGTCGCTGCAGTTTCAGCTTTTCAATAAGCGCTAGGTAGAGTAATTTTTTGCAGGCTAATTTGCCAGACTAGACAATAAACTGATTCAGGAATATTTATAGAAACAGGACAGATAGAGAGGAGCTGGAGTATGAAATTCAAAGCACCGCGTGGAACAAGGGATATCTTACCGGATGAGGCAAAGAAATGGCATTACCTGGAGGCGATGTTTAAACAATACTGCGACCTTTATGGATTTGGTGAAATCCGAACCCCTTTGTTTGAAAAGACTGAGTTGTTTGCCCGCAGTGTAGGTGAAGATAGCGATATTGTATCCAAGGAGATGTATACATTTAAGGATCGCAGCGGGCGTGATTTAACTTTGCGGCCGGAGCTCACCGCTGCTGTAGCCAGGGCTTACCTGGAGCATAATTTAGGGGAAAAAACCCAGCCCATTAAACTTTACTACAGTGGTCCCATGTTTCGTTATGATCGGCCTCAAGCCGGCCGTTACCGCCAGTTTAATCAATTCGGTTTAGAGGTGTTTGGATCTGAACATGCCTCTTCCGATGTGGAAGTCATTTCTTTTTGCTATAACTTTTTTAAGGCGTTGCAAATTGAAAATATTGTTATAGAAATAAATAGTGTGGGCTGTCCCCAATGTCGACCCCTTTATAGAGACAAGCTGGTTCCTTACCTGGAAAACTTAGAAGGCGGCCTTTGTCGTGATTGTCGCAATCGCTACCAAAACAACCCCCTAAGAGTGCTCGATTGCAAAGAAGAGAGCTGTCGCGAACAGGTTAAGGATGCTCCTCGCCTGATCGATCATCTTTGCCCTGAGTGTGATCATAGCTTTGATGTTCTCCAGAAACTTTTGAACAGGCTTAAAGTTCCATACCATCATAACAACAAGCTGGTCCGGGGATTGGATTACTATACCCGGACCGCTTTTGAAATAAGTGCTGGAGGAAAAGGTGCCCAGGCTTCTCTTTGTGGCGGTGGGCGCTATGATCACTTGGTTGAACATATTGGCGGTCCTCATGTCCCAGGAGTAGGAGTTGCTTTTGGCGTAGAGCGAATAATGCTGGCTATGAACTGGAAATTAATAGAGCATGAACTCAGGCTCCCTGTATTTATCGCCACTGCTGGAAATGGCCT
>PWMM01000015.1 GCA_003558195.1 Syntrophomonadaceae bacterium | reverse complement strand
CATGGTCCTGATTTTATGGCATACCGGGAAGGACGTCGAAAAATAACTTGATTTTAGCCGCTTAGGTAAACAATAAAAGATATCTTATTAATCATACAAGCTATTAAGCTATCATTTATCAAATATCCTAACCCGGACAAGCCGGTGCCATAATTATTGGATTTCGAAATGGCCCCTTATATATTTAGTGGACATAGGCATTTACGGGATCGCTTAAAAAGACTTGCCAAATTAACGCAGGACTTCAGAATTTGGGTTTAATGAGACGATGGTTTCATAAAATTGGCATTGGCTGATCAATCAGGGCTGAGCCGGTTCTTTATATCTTAAAATAACTAAACAACCGTCCAAAATCTATACCGGAGATAACCTGGTTATTATAACGGTTATAAAGTTGCCGGTTTCCCTCTTCCAGGTGGGATGATTTTATTCCATGAGAGATGGAAAGAAAAGTCTCTATATAGGCTGCCAGCTGATCACAGGCTTTGAGCATTTCACCGTCTAATGGTGAAAAAGAGTCATAATTGTAATTTATATTAATTTCTTCAGAACTAACCAGCTTAACCTTTCCCTGGTCGGTTATTTTACAGGCAAATTCATCTTCAGTAAAATATCTTAGTTCAGTGTGCCACCCAACAGGAAGCAATGGAAATATTCTTTCTTCCAGCTGCCTGCGCTCAATATCCTTGATAATATCTTCAAGGCCGGCTACAGATCTCTTTACCGGGGATACAATATCCCTGGTTAAAACTTCTGGAAGATCATGAAATAATGCCGCGAAGTAATTATTGTAAAGTCGCTTCGGACAGGCATTTAACTGCAGGGAACAGAAATAACTCATCATAGCCACAATCAACATATGACCCAGGACAGAAGTTTTAGGTACTCGTGGAGCCTGTGCCCAGCGCTGTTGAAAACGCAACTGCCCGACCAGGTCCAGAAAATTGCTTGTTTTTTTGCCCAGGGCCAGCTTCTGTACTCCTGCTAAATCGTAGTGTTCTTCGATCTGGTTTGCAATGGCGGCCTTAGTATCTTCCAGGCCATAAAGGCCCTCATTTAAACGATAAATGATTTTGAATTCCCAATTAGTGGCCAGGTAATGGGCTGCCTGTAAAATTCTTTTTTCAATGCTTTCCCGGCCGGACAGGTTAAGGTATTCTTCCATCAAACTAATGATGCCAGGTTTAGATTCATTTAACCCGGGAACTTTACTGGCCAATTTTTCCAGCACCCATCTGTTCAGCTGGGGACCTTTTTCAGCCATCAATTTATAGTAAACAGGCGGTTTGATGTCAGTAAGAACTATGCGGTGGAAAAATTCAAACAGCCCGCCTTCAATCAGGTGCTGCCAGTTAAGTTCTGTGCCATGATCAGCTTCTTCAATTTTACCCAGAACGTAAGCATATAACATCTTGTGCGCCTGTTTATCCAGTTCACTAAACTGCTCAGGCCGAATATGATCATTCCAGCGTTGTATGCTGGCCGCTTCGAATAATAATTCCAGCAATTCTTTTCTAAGCACTATTAATCAACTCTTTCTCCCCAATTTGGATTCTGTTCCCTTTAAAAGCCGGCCAATGTTTTCATGATGCCTGATGGCAACAAGTAACGCAGTAGCTATTCCGAAAATAATGTAAGGAAAAGAAAAGCCCAGCACCCAGAAAGCAAGGGGTAGTAGTGCCATCGACGTAATAGAGCCCATTGAAACATAACGGCTTAAATAAACTATCAGCAAAAAACTGGCAAGAACAACCAGGGTAACCGGCCATGATAAGACAGTTAAGACTCCTATCGATGTAGCGACTGCTTTCCCCCCCCGGAACTTGAGATATACTGGGAAACTGTGTCCAAACATCGCCAGAAAACCGGCTGTCAGGTAAACAGCCGGAATATCAGTTACTTCTTTAGCAATTAGAACTGCAACTAACCCTTTTAACAAATCTAAAACAAAAACGGGAATTGCCGAACGGGGTCCGTAAACCCTGAGAACATTGGTTGCCCCTATATTCCCGCTGCCAAAATCCCTGATATCTTTTTTATGGACAATTTTTGTTATAATATAGCCAAAAGGGAGCGACCCCAGTAAATAGGCTGCAATAAAGATCAGGTATGGCATCTCAATCACCTCTCCTATCTCTTTTTTTGAAAATCACTACAATTGGCGTGCCCTTGAAATTAAAAGCCTCTCGCAGCCGGTTCTCTAGATACCGCCGGTAGGAAAAATGGATTAAAGCAGGTTCATTGACAAAAAATATAAATCTAGGTGGTTTTACTTCCGGCTGGGTAGCGTAAAAAATCTTAACCCTTTTACCTTTAACCGGAGAAGGCGGGTTTACGGTAAGGGCATCTTGTAACAATTCATTTAGCAAGGCAGTTGGGATCCGTTTATGTTGCTCCTGCCAGGCTTGCATGATTAAAGGAAAAAGTTTATCAAGGCGCCAGCCTGTCAGGGCGGAAATAAAAAGATGCGGTGCATATGAAGCAAAGCTAAACTTGCGTTTCAGGGTATCTACAAAGTCCTGGTGGACATTTTCCTGCCCTCGCAACAGGTCCCATTTGTTAACAACAATAATTAAACCTTTACCTGCCTCATGAGCATAACCGGCTAACCGCTGGTCTTGTTCGGTAACCCCCGTCTTCCCATCTACCAGCAGAAGAGTGATATCAGCACGCTGTACCGCTTTGAGGGAGCGAAGCACGCTATAATACTCAACTGCATCTTTAACCTTGCTTTTACGCCTAATACCGGCTGTATCGATTAACAGGCAGGGTTGATCCTTATACGTAAAAGGAGTATCTACCGCTTCCCTGGTAGTACCGGGCAGCTGGCTAACGACAACCCTTTCTTTCCCCAGTAGAGCATTGATCATTGATGATTTGCCTACATTGGGCCTACCAATCACGGCAATTTTGATAATGTCATCTAAATCAAGAGCATCATTGGTAGAAGAAGCCGGCAGTAAGTCATAGATTTGATCGAGTAGATCGCCTATTCCCCGGCCATGATTGGCAGATATAGCCCTTGGTTCGCCAAAACCAAGACTGAAAAACTCATAGCGCTGGTCTTCTTTTGATAAAATATCCAGTTTGTTCACAACCGGCAAAACTGTTTTCGCAGTGCGCCGTAACATCAGGGCAATTTCTTCATCAAGCGCGGTAAGTCCTTCCCTGCCGTCCAGCAAAAATAATATAACCTGTGCTTCTTCAATGGCAAGATTAACTTGTTTTTGAACCTGGGAAGTTAGTTGATCATCATCGCCAAAAGTGATCCCGCCCGTATCTATTACTACCATGCTGCGATTCCGCCATTCAAATAAACCATAAAGACGATCCCTGGTTACACCCGGAACTTTTTCTTCAATCGCTGTTCTGGATGAGACAAGTCGATTAAAAAGGGTAGATTTGCCAACATTTGGGCGTCCAACTATGGCAATAATATTTTCGTTCATTTATTTGGTCCCCTTTTATGGTCAGTTTCCGGGTTAGCGGATAACGATCTTAAGAAATCTATAATTTGTTGCGGGTTGCTTACAGCCTTTACTGGAGCCTGAAAAGCCTTTGCAAGATCATTTAAAGTTAAGTTATCTAAAAATAGTTCACTGTTATCTTTCAGCATTATACCAGGTATAAATACTGCATCGCCAGCCTTTTTCCCTTCCATGGCCTTGATTAAATCCTTTCCGGACAGCAGGCCACTAACTGTTACATTCTTCCCAAATAGATAGTTGCTCGCAAAAACTGCCTGGACCGTTAAGCCTTTAATTTGTTTTAATATGTTTATCATTTCCTGGATCTGTGGCCTGGCGGCAAGACCTGATATTATGGTTATGGTAATACTACGCGGCAGCCTGTCTATTAATCCTGAAGAGAGATCTTTTAACTGCTCCAAAAAATGGCGAGCGATACCAACACCATTTTCCATTTGCGGATAATTTTCATAATCATCTTCAGGCGGCAATGGTAAACCAGCCAGGTTATAGAACTCATCAGCTAAAAAAACAAAACGGCTACCGCTTTTTTTTAAGAATTCGCTTTGCATTAAGGTAACTCGTTGAATCAAGCTGTCAGCTTCCACGTCAGAGAACTGGCGTAAGTTTTTAAGGCCATCCCGGTAACCGGTCAGGCCGACCGGTACAAGTGCTATGCTAAGTATATTTGAACCTAAATTGTACAAGTCCTGGATTGTTTTATCCAGTTCTGTACCGGTATTATAGCCGGGACAAAGCACTACCTGGGCATGAATACCAATTCCTGCCCTGGTAAGCTTTTTTAAATTCACCAGGCCTTTCGCTGCCTCCTTGGAGTTAAACATGGTTTCTCTCAAGGCAGGATTGGTAGTTTGAATAGAAACATATAGAGGACTTAACTGCAGGTGTATGATCCTGGTTATCTCTTGATCGCTCAGGCTGTTTAAAGTAATAAAGTTCCCATAAAGAAAGGATAGGCGATAATCATCATCCTTGAGATAAAGAGGTGCTCTTAAACCCGGTGGGTTCTGGTCAATGAAACAAAATATACACTTATTCCTGCAATTTTTTACCGGTTCAATAGTTGGCGGATCAAAATGCAAGCCCAGCGCAGTAGCTACCTGTTTATTTATTTTTATACGGCGCAAATAACCCTGCCCCGTCATCACCAGCAAGGTTAGTCTTGTATCAGATTCAGCGATCTTAAAATCAATTATATCGCCTAGATCCTGGTTATTAATCCTGAGCAGTTTCCACCCTGCTTTAATACCGGCTTTTTCAGCCGGTGAACCGGGGCTAACCTGGCTTATAACACAGCCTTTTTTAATAGTCATTGCTAATCCTCGACTTTAAAAAATAATCGCTTGGATCTTTTTTAGCGGATTGACCTGTAAATCTTTTAGATGCCATATCTGTTTGTTAAATACTATACTTGCCGGCCTCTTATGCCGATTCATTAAAAATTTAGCTAGCCCTAAATTACTATTTTTCCAATTGCACCTAAAAAATAAATCTCGCAGTGCAATAAAAAGGACGAACGAAGAGTTCGTCCCATGCAAGGTGAGAAACTGGTTTACATGATCGTTCAGTAATCTTTTGGCTGGTAAGAACCAAACTATATATACCGCTTATATTTCTTTATCTTCTTCTTCGCTTTGTTCCTGTTCTTCAGTTTCTGCCCGGGAACTGCTATCTTCATCGATCAGCTCATCTTGATCTTGCTCTTGAGCCTGTTCTTCTAAAGATTGCTGCTCATAGTTATCAGCATCAGCCGACTTTTCCTGCTCCTGCTCCATTTCACCGTTCTCAAACAAGTTGCCAAAAACATCACCCAGGGTTACACTGCCATCTTCTTCTTCAGTAATTTCAGTTTGTTCAGAGGACACAGTAGTTCCTTTTGCGTCTTTAATACTTAAGCTAATTCTTTTTGCCTTGGGTTTCACTTCCAGGATTTTAACTTCTACTTCTTCTCCTTCAGTAAGAACCTCTGATGGATGGTTAACATGGTAATCAGCCAATTGAGAAATATGAGCCAGGCCTTCAACACCAGTTTTTAACTCAATAAATGCACCAAAATTAACCAGGCGCGTTACTTTACCATTAATTATTTGACCGCTTTCCAGTTCTTCAACTGCCCTGCTCCATGGATCAGGCTGGGTTTTACGGATACTTAAGCTGATCCGTTCTTTCTCAGGTATAACTTCCAGTATTTTTACTTCAACCTGCTCACCATTTTTTAACACTTCACTGGGATGCTCTACCCTTTCCCAGGCCAGCTCAGAAATATGAACCAATCCGTCAATATTGCCTACATCAACAAAAGCACCAAAATTTGTAAGTCTTTTAACGGTTCCGGTAATTGTTGATCCTACTTCGAGGGATTGAAGGGTTTCTTCTTTCTTTTTAGCAGCTTCGTCTTCTAGAATTATTTTACGGCTCAGGATTATCTTACCTCTTTCCCGGTTAAACTCGATCACCTTGAACTGAATAGCTTGATCTTTAAATTCGTTGAAATCGGGAATAAATTTAATATCTACCAGGGAACCGGGCATAAAACCTTCCACCCCAGAACCCAGGTCGACAACTAAACCGGCTGATACTACTTGTTTAACAATACCTTCGATTATTGTTTCTTCACTGTGAGCTTGCTCAATTTCATTGATACGTTTGTCCCTGGCCAATCGTTTATGAGAGACAATTACCTTGCCTTCCTGCTCATCTGTTTCCAGGACAGTTACCTCAATGTCATCCTCCGGAGTAAAAAGATCAGTCAATCCTTGATCTTTGTCCAGATGAACTTCTGATAGAGGAAGAATCGCTTCGGTTTTTGCACCGATATCAACATAGACTTCTTCCTCGGCGACCCGGGCAACTTTGCCGGTTACCTGTTCACCGACCTGGGCCACCTTAATTTCTACATCAAAATCAAATTCTTCTTCATTCTTTACATCTAAATTCTCATTCTCCATACTCTCCACGACCTCCTTAATCGTCAACGGGGGAGTTGACGCTCCTGCTGTTATAGCGAAAGATTTGTAACGCTCTGTGAATATTTGCGGCAACTCCCTTGCATTAGTTATCCGGCAGGATGGTTTTAACTGCCGACAGCAATCATAAAGGGCTTTTGTATTAGCGCTGGATCCACTGCCTACTACAATCAGCGCTTCAACCCTCTGTGCCAAATTAATTATCTCACCCTGCCGCAGCTTTGTTTCAGGACACAGGGTGTCGTAAACCTCACTTTCCGGGTTCTTTGCTTTAAAAATATGCTTTACTTCTTCATAAAGCTCAGGATCACTGGTAGTTTGAGCAATTAACCCTGCTGGGGGTTCAACAACCAGGTCTCTAAGCTCTGTAATTGATGAAATAACTGTGGCATCTCCTCCGGCCCACCCCATCAAGCCTTTTACTTCCGGGTGATCGGCATTACCAAAAATAATGACTTTATAACCCATTTCTCGAAGCTGAGCCGCTTTCTTTTGGACTCTTTGCACCCTCGGACAGGTCAAATCAATAATAGTGAAATTTTTAAGTTTATACAGACGACCCAACAACTCAGGTGTTACCCCATGAGTACGGATTGCCAGAAAGGATCCCCGGGCATCTTCAGGTCTCTCCACGGAGATAATGGAGCGTTTTTTTAAATAATCAACCACTTCTTCATTATGAACAAGGGGCCCTAAAGTGGATCCGCTCCCATAGCGGGCAGCTTGATCGAGGAGATGATTTACCGCCCTATTAACACCGGAGCAAAAACCGGCCTTTTCTGCCAGGATAACCTCCAAATTATCACTCCAAATCATCTATTACAATTCTAATCAATTATCCTTAAGTCTTATTGATATGACCTTCAGGAAATAAATCCCTTATTTGATCCATAATTTGATTGCTCATTTCTTCTAAACGGGCTTTACGATCCTCTTTACGGCTATAAGTCAGGGGAGGCAAAACAAAAGGGGGCCCGATAAAAACATGTAATTTTTTAAACAACCTGTAGGGTCCGGCAATAGCCACCGGCACAATCGGCACACCGCTTCGGATAGCGATATAAGCTGCACCACTATAAGGTTTTTGTAACTTACCGCTTTTGCTTCTTGACCCTTCCGGGAAAAGCCCCACCACCTGCCCATTCTCTAAAAGTTGATAAGCTTTCTTAATCGCAGCATAATCTGCATCTTTCCGGTTAAGCGGAAAGGCACCTACTTTTTTTAATAAATAGGCACTAAAGGCATAGTTGAAAAGTTCTTTTTTAGCCATGAAATGAATTTTATACGAGCCTGGAAATATTATTCCGACAATTACCGGATCCAGCCAACTTAAATGATTCGAACACACAATAAAGGGTACTCGTCCAGGTATATTATCCCTACCATGAATCTTAACCCGGTATAATATTTTAATTACTAAAAGATAGAATAAACGGAGAGCTTGATAGAACAAACTTTTCACCTGGCTTCTTTCAAGGCATCTAATTGTTGACTAGACCAGTGATTTTATCTACAACTTCATCAAAAGCCAGATCAGTGGTGTCAATAACAACAGCATCCTGTACCCTGGTTAGCGGAGAGTCTTCCCTCCCGGAATCAATTAAATCCCTGTTTTTTATTTCAGCTATTACTTCCAGTTCTGTCATCTCTATCCCTTTCTCAAGCTGTTCCTTTCTTCTCCTTCTAGCCCGCTCTTCGATTGAAGCATCAAGGTATATCTTATAATCAGCATCCGGCATTACTATCGATGCAATATCTCTACCTTCCATCACAATTCCCTTCGATTCTTTTGCGATCGCCTGCTGCATTTCAACCAGCCGGCGGCGAACCATGGGAATGGCAGAAACCGGGGAAACCAGTTGGTTAACCGCAGAGCTGCGTATTTCAGCAGCAACCGGTTTGCCATCTAAAAAGATCTCTTCCTGCTCATTAAACTTGATATTAGTATTTTTGAGGATTTCGGCAATCAATTTTTGATCTGTAATGTCCACATTTTCCTGGATCAATTTTAAGGTAATAGCCCTGTACATCGCACCTGTGTCAAGGTAACGCAAATTAAGCCGGCGTGCCACCTCTTTAGTAACTGAACTTTTTCCAGCACCGGCCGGGCCGTCTATAGCAATTTTAGAATTTCTACTCTTGCCTGGCATTTAATTTTATTCGCTCTTCCTTTTTAAAAACCTTTTTTTATTAAAGGCTGGTTCACTGCTCTCGCAGCCGGGTTGTTTCTTTTAAATAAATATGGTTAACCTGATGTGGTTCCAGGATTGTGTTTACCAGCATTAAAATGCGGATACATTTTTTCAGAGCACCAGGTACATCGATCTCCACATGACAGAATAATGGGGTAGTTTGCCATCCTAAATCCCTGGCTGCTTTTGCCGGAAAAGCGTTGTTTAAATCCGGGGTTGCTGAAAAAAAGATTGCGGCAATATCATTAATCTCAATATTATTATTCTTAACTATTTCTGAAAGGAGCTTTGAAGTTTCGGTAAGAATAGCTTCCCTGGTATTTTGCTTTACGGTGGTTGCACCTCTAATGCCCCTGGCTTGTTTAAAATCAGTCACTAGCAATCTCCAACTCAATTGATTTGTTAAACGCTTTAAAACAGTTCTATTCTCTCACTTATGACAATAATATGCAAGGCTCTGAGAAATTATAGTTTTACCAGCCGGTAGAGCCATTTTACCTCTTGCTCTGAGAGAAAACGATATTTGCCTTCAGGTAATTCACCAACTTTAAGGCCGGCAAACTCTTCCCGGTGCAACTTGACTACAGGATGGTTAATTGCCCTGCACATTTTTTTTACCTGCCCTTTTTTCCCCTCGATCAGGGTTAATTCAAGCAAGGCTTTGTTTATTTGAACTTTTCGCTCTAAGAGCTTTACTCCTGCTGGAGCAGTATGATGGTTTTCAATGGCAACCCCTTTACGCAATGTATCAAGTGATTCCCGGTTGGGAATACCAGATACCAGGGCCAGGTACTTTTTCTTAACCTGAAAGCTGGGATGTGTTAAACGGAAAGCCATTTCACCATCATTGGTCAATAACAAGATCCCACTGGTGTCGGCATCTAGCCTTCCTACCGGATAAAGTCGAGCTTCAATACCATTTATTAAATCAAGGACGGTAGGACGGTTGTGAGTATCCTTAACTGTAGAGATGTAACCCGGGGGTTTATGCAGCAATAAATAGCATTTTGACTCAACATTTTCAACAAGGCTCCCGTTTACTGTAACTTTATCTTGATCTTCAACTAATGTTTGTGGTTTTTCAACAACCTGCCCGTTAACTTCTACTCGCCCCTCACTAATTAATACCTCGGCTTGACGCCGGGAAGCTACACCGGCTCGAGCCAGGTATTTTGCCAGCCTCATCTGAAATCACCTTGCTCCTTAATTTTTATAGTTAAACCTGCTTTAGAGGATTAAGCTTTATTTTATGTAAGGTCGGTGCCCTTAACCTTAAATAAACAGCCGCTGTTATTTTACAGCTCCTGCCTGGCTGCTGCCTCCTTCAGCCGGGTTTTTAAAATCCTCACCTTCACTGTCATTTCCCATTGCCAGTTCGGGCAACTCATCGAGTTCTTTTAACCCAAAATACTTCAAAAAATCTGCGGTGGTGCCGTAGAGCAGCGGACGCCCGGGTCCTTCTTTGCGCCCGGTAACTTTAATTAACTTGCGTTTTAAAAGGTTTTCAAGAACATGCTCGCTTCTGACCCCCCGGATGGATTCAATCTCAATCCTGGTCACCGGTTGCTTATAGGCAATGATGGCCAAAACCTCAAGCGCTGCATTCGAAAGATTACTTGATACTTCCTCGCTAAAGGCTTTTTCCAGTACGGGAGATAGTTCGGGCAAGGTCCCCATCTGAAATCCACCTGCAGCTTCAAAAATCTGCAAACCCCGTCCCTGGTTCGATAAATCAGCCTGCAGTTCTCGGACAATTTTTTCTGCTTCAGTATTGGATGTAGAAAGGACCACCGCCAGTTTATCCGGTTTAATCGGTTCCTCACTTAAAAAAAGCAGGGCCTCAATTGCTTTCTTTTGCTGTTCTTTCTCCACTCTTTTCCTCCTTAAAATCTTCCTCCCACAAGGTAACCAGGATTGGCCCGAACTGCCGTTCCTGGTAAAGGTTGACTTTATTTTTCCTGGACATTTCCAGCAAGGCAATAAAAGTTATGATAATTTCCCACAGGTCAGGACCGTTTACAAAATCCTTCATTAGCATGGGCCGCTGGTTTTGTTCTAACAACGACTGAATGTAATCCGCTTTCCTGACAATGACAAAATCCTCTACGGCACTAAAGGCAGGGATATATTCCCTCTGTGAAGCAACTTTTGCGAAATGTTGCATGATATCGCTGAGGTGGTGGGCGCCCTCCCAGATGGTATAAACAGATTCCTGCCTCGTTAAAACCATAACTTTTTGGCCGCCCGTTGAGCGCAAATAAACTTTTTTCTGCTCTTCTTCATTCTGTCTCAGTTTAAGAGCGGCTTTTTTAAATACCCTGTATTCTTCTAAACGCTGAAAAAGCTCTTCAGCGGTATTTATTTCAAAAAGTTCTTCCTCTTCTTCCTGCTCTTTGAATTTAGAAGAACGGGGCAGTAGCAGCTTCGATTTCAGGCGCAATAGAGTGGCTGCCATAACCAAAAATTCACTGGCTATTTCCAGGTTTAGCTCTTTCATGGACTGGAGATAGGCTAAATACTGTTCGGTAATATCAGCAATAGAAATCGACCAGATGTCGACCTCCGCTTTCTTTACCAGGTGGAAGAGTAAGTCAAATGGTCCTTCAAAAGTAGGTAGTTTTATCTTATACCCGGCTTGTTCTACCATAAAGCTCCTTTTTAACTGATTATGGCTGTCCCCAGAAATTATTTATTTTAGACCCATATGCTTAGAAACCTGTTCCATCTTTCGATCGGCCTGCTCTGCAGCTTTTTCCGCACCTCTTTTAAGCATTTCGTCGAAGTAGTCACTTTCACTGGTTAATTCATAATACCTTTCCTGTAATGGCTTTAATTTTTCAACCACTACTTCAGCCAGCTCCTCTTTTAAATCTTTGTAAGACTTACTGGAAAAATGGTTTTCGAGATCTTCCCTGCTTTTTTCAGTCAGTAACTGATAGATCGTAAGTAAATTATTAACCCCGGGACGGCTTTCATCAAAACGAATATCTCGCTGCGAATCAGTAGTTGCTTTCTTGATTTTTTTCCTGATATCATCAGCACTGTCCAGGAGCAATATGGCGTCTTCTTTCTTTTCTTCACTTTTGCTCATTTTTTTGTCAGGATTTGATAGCCCCATAACCCGTCCGCCAACCGGGGGGATAAAAGGTTCTGGGAGCACAAACACATCACCGAAGCGGTAATTAAAACGCTGGGCAATATCACGACAAAGTTCAACATGCTGCTTTTGATCCTCTCCCACAGGCACCATGTGCGTATCATAAAGAAGAATATCGGCTGCCTGTAATACAGGGTAATCAAATAATCCCACACTAACTTCTTCTTTTTGCTTATCGGATTTCTCTTTAAACTGGGTCATGCGATGCAGCCAGCCCATTGGGGTGATACAGTTTAAGATCCAGGCCAACTCCGAGTG
>PWMM01000066.1 GCA_003558195.1 Syntrophomonadaceae bacterium | reverse complement strand
TAACGCGGTCAATCATACACGGGAAGCCTATATTATAGCCCAGGCGGGCCGGCTAGGAGCTGTCACAATATCAACTAACATGGCCGGTAGAGGAACCGATATTATTCTGGGGGGTAATCCCGAATACCTCGTTCAAGAGCAGTTAATCAATGAATTCGGGGCAGATTATCCAGAGTTAGAAGAAGATCAGCAAAAGAAATGGGATGAACGACATGCCAGGATGATTGAAAATGCCATCCAGGATACCCGTTCCCAGAGAGAAAAAGTTCTATCTGCTGGAGGGCTGCACGTTTTAGGAACGGAGCGGCATGAAAGCCGCAGAATAGACAACCAGTTACGAGGGCGCTCGGGGCGGCAAGGTGATCCCGGATCATCACAGTTTTTTGTTTCACTTGAAGATGATTTGATGCGTCTTTTTGGTGGAGAGAGTATTGCTAATTTAATGGAGCGTTTTGGAGTAGAAGAAGATGTTCCCATTGACCATGCCCTGGTTAGCCGGGGTATTGAGAATGCCCAAAAGAAAGTAGAATCCAGGAATTTCGAAATCAGGCGTAATTTGCTTGATTACGATGATGTGCTCAATCAGCAGCGGGCTGTAATTTACGGTCAGCGCCGGCGGGTCCTTGAAGGGGAAGATATGAGACAACCTGTTCTGGGTATGGTTGATGAGATTATTGACCGGATGGTCGAGGGCTTTACAGTGGAAAAAGGGTTCCTTGAAGATGAAGATGCAAAAGCCCTCTTGGCAAAAGCTGAAGAATTATTTGCTCGGAAAGACCCGGTGACATTAGATGATTTGATAGACCAGGAAGAAGACGAAGTTAAAACTCTCCTTAAAAAAGAGGCCCGTGCTTTTTACGATCAAAGGGAACTGGAATTAACTCCAGAAATTATGCGTGAAGTAGAAAGAGTGGTGCTTCTTAAAACCGTTGATCGACACTGGATGTATTTTATTGATGTCATGCATGATCTGCGCCGTGACATTCATACCCAGGCTTACGGGCAGAGAAACCCGCTCGTTGAATACAGAATGCAGAGTGCAGAAATGTTTGAAGACATGATCCGGCAGGTCCAAAATGATGTTGTTCGTGCTGTCTATCAGGTTAAGGTAACGGCAACCCCTAAACGGGAGTCAGTAGCCAGCGATATCAGAGGGCAAAGACGAAGAATTGCTGCAGTTGGAGGTGGAAGGGCTTCGGGAGGTTTCAGCAGCGCAGCCAATGAAAAACCGGTAAAGCCGGAACCAGTATCTGTGGAAAAAATAGGACGAAATGAGCCTTGCCCCTGTGGCAGTGGTAAAAAGTACAAGAAATGTTGTGGGGCAAATTAAATTATAAATCAGGATTGAAAGTGGTGGTATAATGCTGAAAGAAAACCGGGAAGAACTGGCTAACCAGAAGAGGCGGTTTGAAGAGATGAGGGCTTCTCTTTGAATATGATAAAAAGCTGAAACAGCTCAAGGAGGGTGAAGAAAAAACAAACTCACCTGGCTTTTGGGATTCCAGTGTCAGTGCCCAGGATCATATGAAAAAACTTGGTAAACTGCGTGAACAGATTCGCCCTTTAACTGAACTGGAAAAACTAATTGAAGAAGTGGAAGTATACCTGGAATTGGCTTCAGAAGAATCGCTTGAGGATCAAGAGGCGATTAATGAAGCGGCAGGAATCTTGAAAACCATTAAAGATCAGTTAGATCGCCTTGAGCTGCAAACTCTTCTAAATGGTAAATACGATTTTTGCGATGCCATTTTATCTCTTCATCCAGGCGCCGGTGGCCTGGAATCACAGGATTGGGCCGAAATGCTTTTGCGCATGTATAACCGGTGGTGTGAACAGAAAGGTTATGAAGTTGAGCTGGTTGACCTGTTAAGTGATGATGAGGCAGGAATTAAAAGTGCTACTTTTATAGTCCGTGGTCATGCTGCTTATGGCTATCTTCAAGCTGAAAAAGGAGTCCACAGGTTAATTCGGATATCTCCCTATGATACGTCCAAGCGCCGCCATACTTCTTTTGCTTCTGTTGATGTAGTTCCTGAAGTGGAGGAAGAGGAGTATCAAATTAATGCAGATGATTTAAAAATAGATACTTTTAGGGCCAGCGGTGCAGGCGGTCAGCATGTAAACAAAACCGATTCGGCGGTGCGAATTACTCACCTGCCCACCGGCCTGGTTGTTACCTGTCAAAATAATCGTTCTCAGCATAGCAATCGAACCCAGGCCTTAAGAGTACTGCAGGCTAAACTGGCTGAGATTTACCGTCAAGAACAGGCTGAAGCGATCGACGCTGAAAGGGGTCAGCAAAAAGAAATAGCCTGGGGCAGTCAGATCAGAACTTATACTTTTCATCCCTTTACCCTGGTTAAAGATCACCGTACAGGTTTTGAAATGGGTCAGGTAGAAGCTGTGATGGATGGAGCAATTGACCCCTTTATAGATGCTTACCTGCGTTGGAAGGCAATGGGTAAAATGCCCTATAAATGATTAAATTGATAACGATTTACGTTGCCTGGGAGCAAAACAGCCTGATTTACACAGATCTACGCAAGGCAAATAGAATCGGGCTAAATGGTATAGTTCCAATTGTAACCTTCCCTGGGAACAACTTTTAAAATGGATAAAGACAATTCTATTGAGTTCACCTGATAAAAGCCACTAGGAGCACTGATGAAATTTAAAAAACCGCGGATTACCAAAGCAGATATCAAGTTTTATTTTATAGATCTTTTCGGAATTACCTTGGGAAGCTTGATTATGGCTGTCAGCATGAGTATGTTTCAGGTTCCCAATTTTCTAGTTCCCGGTGGTATAAGCGGCATAGGTGTCTTTGCCTACCATCTTGCCGGGATTCCAATTGGTTTGACTATTATTATACTAAACATTCCCCTGTTTATTATAACTTATAAAATTTTGGGTCCAAGGCTGGTAGTTCAGAGCCTGGTTGGAACCTTGATATTTTCCATCATTCTGGATATAACGGCCCCCTTTCTGCCTCAGGCTACCGATGATTTATTATTGGCTGCAGTATATGGCGGGGTTATTATGGGTATTGGGGTAGGACTGGTTTTTAAATTTCG
>PWMM01000085.1 GCA_003558195.1 Syntrophomonadaceae bacterium | reverse complement strand
TGAAGCCAATTTCCGCTCGTTTGACGTATTTCGTATAACATATTCTAACCCCCTTTATCGTTAGTATACCTATAATTATTATTGCTGAAACAATATACAATGATAATCTATCCGACGGTTGTGTGTGCATCTAACACCTCCTTTTCGAATTGGTCAATAAACTTCCTAACATCCCCTTCTGCAGGTTCATTATACATACCACGAGCTTGAATCAACTTACCATCCCTTATTTCAACCGTTATATAAGGGTCATCATAACGATCTATCCTACGCAGTTTCATCAATATACGATGTCCTTTAGCATAACCCTCAATATAATGCTTTTGCCTAACACAATGATGTAACGAGTTACCTTCTTTAATTAGATCCATGGCTGATTCAAAAGGTTCTAAACAATATATTTTATTGCAATAATTGAGTATTACGTAATTAGGATATCTTTTCTTAATCATTTCATCATAACGCTGAGTATCTATCGCCTCTTTAATCATATCCAGCTCATTGTGCTTTGCTTCCACATCTTTCGGGTATTTTGTAATATTCATGCTCAACGTGTTGCGCATTTCTAGATAATCAATCCATAACTGTATTTTATGGTTGTTTAATCCTTGTATATAATTCACGGCTCTATCCACATTACAATATGCCTTAATGGTGTCGACATGCGTTTTTGCAATTCTCTTTAACGTATCAAAATGCCTTTTTGTTTTGCAATATCCTAACAAATGTTTATCAGCTGGATATAATTGATTACGTTTTATTACATCCCCATAATGTTTTAAAGTCGATTTTGTAAAACCATAATCGTATAAATCATTTTTGAAAATGCTAGTCCCCACCAGGTGATGAAACCCTAACTTTGCTAACAGCTCATAATCATCATTATAATTTTGTAACGTTTCCGTCCAACATATATTTAAACATTTTCTTTCATGATAACGAGCAACTTTTGTTAATGGAAAATATTTATACCTTGTTTTTTTTAGGTGCGCATAATCTAATACCTGTTTATTAAACACAAAATGCTTCATTCCTCTTGTAGAAGTTCGCCAATATTCTGCATCATTCATGTAATATGCTGAATAAAAGTTAAGCACAATGCCTTTTGTTTCTCTAATTTTTTCATCAATGGCATCACGCGCAATTTCGCTAACATTATATTCCGCCGATCCATTCCAACGCTTTTCGACACGATAAGTTCTAACAACTGGCTGGCCATGATACTCAATTCGTATGAGATGGAAAACTTCGTATAGATAATCTGTATAATAGTGGTTCAACCATGTTCTAACTTTTTTCTTTGCTGGAAACCAATTTCTACAAGATGGACATTGATAGACGTTTTTATTATAGTACCAATCACCTAAACCGTTCTTTTTCTTCAACTTCATGTAATGCATATCATGTTCACTGTTACAGTATGTACATTTAACACCTTTGCTGGTTTTAACAAGCCAATTAAATTGCTTTGATAACTTATCCAACCGTGTCATAGCTCTAGGCTTAATTGGTTATCGTCTTTCTTTTTTTCTTCCGCTTTATCTGCTTTATATTGTTTAACCAGCTCATTTGTCTTTTCAACGCTTGATGTATTAACTACGCCCATTGATTTAAGCTCATTATTGATTACTGTATCCGATTCTTCATAAAAATGCCTAGCCCATCCATATACAATATTTGGATCAACATAACCATCTTTACCTTTTAAGTATTCCCGTGCCTTTTCCTTTATATAATGTGTCATCTGTTGGGTTTTCTTTTTTGATGTATTTATACCATCTGATTTCATTTTATCTAAAATCATCTTACTTAAGCTACTCATTGTTATCCTCCTCCATTTCACTAAATGGTAATACTTCAAACGCATCATTGATGGCTTCGCCTGCATTGTTTAAGTGCCAGCAACATTGTTTTACTTCTTCAGCTGCTAAATGACATCCGATGCTTTTTAACTCTATTATCTGTTTATGCATCACTTTCTCATGGGCTTTCAAACGATGCAACAGTTTATGCGCCAATGCTTCATCGTTCATTTCTTTGGCCATACCCATACTCTATATCATAGTGCATAAAATATATCACGGGCATCAATATATAATTCACCGAGCCTCCAATAAACACAACCCAGAACAACCATATTCCTACAACCCCTTGATTGTGTAGATGCGCTGCATACATTGCTGCTACGAACAAACCGACTAAATACATAATCATATAAACCCAAAAAACAATACATTTCCAATTCCACTTTTTCATAAGTTCACTCCTTATCATTGAGATTATCTTTCGAGGGACTTTCTAATGAACGCGCTTCATTTATGGCTTCTTTAATAATTCTCAATACTTTGGCTTTACCAAACTCTTTAAATAAATCATCTACTAATTCTTCAACAGCCATTATGCTATAATAAACAACTGTATTTTTATTCTTTTCACTATTATCACTCATTATTTTTACTCCTTTCTCCATTTAAACAAGTGTAAAACGTGATAAGTTAAATAAAGAATTAAAGTATATGCTGATAAAGCTAATTTCATGTGTAAAAATAAATACATATTGATATAGTTTTCATTGTCGATTATTGAGTATATAGCGTCATTGCTATCATAACCAACACTAACCAAAAAAACAGCCACCAATCCGCTTATAACACTGAAAAAGAAAAACATGATTATCATAAAATTATTAAACTCTTTAGCGCTTATTTTTTGATAGCGCATATAACTTTTAAAGCTTTTTTCACTATTTTTCATGGAATATACTCCTTTTCATTTTTTACTTTATAGCTTGAACTCTTTCTTTTTCTTGGGTTTTTCATCAACAATAATAGTATTCTTGCGTGTCATATGTTTACACCACGCCTTTGCCGTTTCTTTGTCCTTAAACCACTTACGTTTTGGGAGCACAATATCTTGCTCTAAATTATGAACTTTAATCGTAAAATACATGCTTGAACAACCTCCTTATTCATTTTTATGAATTGCATAAGCAATAACAATAATGTATATTATAAACAAAATCGGAAACATTAAAATTATATAATCTTCATTGATTAAAAGTACAATCCCAAGAGTAATCG
>PWMM01000030.1 GCA_003558195.1 Syntrophomonadaceae bacterium | reverse complement strand
TACTTTCTACCTACATATTAGCTAAAACTAAGCGGATTCCTTTTAATAGATTGCTTCGATAAAAAATCAAATAATTTTTTTAAAAAAATTTTAAAAAACTATTGACAAGTTAGAAACCCCATGCTAATATAATTCTACCAGGTTCCGAGAGACTGAAAGGTGAGCCGGGTTCGGTTAGAAGGGATAACCGGTGGAAGAAAAGGGCGTAAGCCTGGATTGGAAACCGAAACAGTCCAAGAAAACCGGGCAGCTGAAAGGAACGGTAGCGGAAAGGTAAGGAAAGGGTAACACTAGAACTTACCGGGAAGCATCGGAAAACCGCAGCGCAGGATTTGCGAAAACTGACCGGAGGTCGCAGCAAGTTATCTGTAGGGGTAACAGAAGCGACTGCAGAGGGTCGGGGAAAGAAATTCTGCAGGTTAAAACCGCAGGTCTGTTGGGACCTGGTTTTTATATGTACAATTATTAGGGCCCTGAGACGCCAGGCATTTGTTGTGCTCATATCTTTTTTAGGGACGGTCAAACTGGGCGATAAATTGCAGGTTACGATACTTTTCATTATAATCAAGGCCATATCCGACCACAAAAACGTTAGGAGCATCAAACCCTTTATAATCAACCGGCACTTCAACTATTCGACGTGCCTCTACATTTACAAGGGTACAGACCTTTAAACTGGCTGGCTTTCGTGATCTGAGGTTGCGTAACAAGTAGCCAAGGCTAAGGCCGGTATCGACAATATCTTCAACTACCAGCACATGCTTATCAGCAATGCTTAAATCCAGATCTTTGGTAATGCGGACCACCCCTGTAGCATCAGCCTGTTCGCTGTAATGCGAAATACTGATAAAATCCACGGCAAAGGGTATATGCATTTTCCGGGTTAGATCTACCAGGAAATAAATGCTGCCACGCAGTACTCCTAAGAGAATTAATTCTAAACCGGCATAGTCAGCAGATATTTTTTTGCCCAGTTCGGTAATTTTCGCCTCAATCTGGTTCTGGTCATAAATAATATTAAGCTGATCATGGCCATGCGGTTTATTAGTGCTCAATTGCCTTCACCTTCTCCTTCATCCTGGTCAATGCTGTGCTTTTTTAGCAGGCTCTCAAATCCTCTTTTATCAATCAAGCGAACATTAATATCCGGGTAAAGCTCTTTCAATCGCCTAATCTTGCGGTTTTTCTTCCAGGCCTGACGAGGTTTCTGCGTAGTAAGCTCAATAAATAAATCCTGATCCGGCAAATAAAAATCAGGAGAAAAAGCTTCAACAACATTGCCCTCACTGTCCCATTCCAGGAAAAAAGTGCGCGGTTCATACTGCCAGCAAATCCTGTAAAAATCAAGCATATGGGCAAATTCTTCTTCGCTGGGGTGCATAAACAATTCTGCTTCAGCTTCAGCATGGGGAGTAGAAACTCTTTCTTCTATCTCGCCGGGAGGAGGCGCATCTTTTACTTCACGCGGTTCGGCATGAATACGGTAAGCGGCAATAACCAGGTCAGCCGTATCCTCAAGGTCCATTTTTTCGGTATTTAAAACCATATCGTAGAGGCGCAGGTTATTCCAGTTGTTATTATAAATCTGCCTGAAATAGCGGATTTTTTCTCGATCCTGCTCTTTAACCAGCCTGATGGCAGTTTCAGAAGCCAGATCATATGTTTTCATCACCCGGCGCACCCTTTCGGTAAACTGGGCAATGATCCTCACATGTAAAGCCGGTGGATAGTCGTGAAAAAGGATCGTTCCCCCCCGCCCCAGGATTACCAGGTTGTTACGGATAGCAAGATCGTAGATAAAGTCATGCATCGCTTCAATATATTTACCCTGGTCCCGGCCTTCCTGCTCTTTAGCTCCAAGATCTTCCTTATTGGGTTCCGGTACTTCAATCCCGTGTTCAGCCAGACCCTTGATAATTAAATCTTTATTGACTAACAAAAAGCCGGTTTTTTCAGCCACAAAACGGGCGACGATTTCACCGCCGCTGCCAAACTCACGCGAAATGGTGATAATGCCCAAGCACAGCCCCCCGGATCTTATAAAGCGTATTTATAATTATTGCTCATCAAGCTACTTGAGAAATCCACTAATAATAGCCTCTTCAGCCTCTTCTTCGGTCAAACCCAGAGACATTAACTTAATCAGCTGCTCCCCGGCAATTTTGCCGATAGCTGCTTCATGGACCAGCTCTGCTTCAGAGTTTTCTGCCCATATTTCTGGTACTGAGCGCACGGTGGCTTGATCCATAATAATTGAATCGCATTCCACATGTCCCCGTCCGGGCCCGAAAGCGAGCAAACGGGGGTAAAATTTTTGACTGGATGACCCTTGGGCGACAGAACGGGAAACAATCCTGGCAGTACTTTCTTCAGCCATCAACTTGACCAGCACATCTGATTCAGCTGTCTGTTCTTTATCTGTCAACAGCCGCTCATACATGACCAGGCGCCCTCCGGCCATTACTTCAGCCTCTGTAACGCGGGCAGTTTCATCAACGCCCCGGATTTGGATCAGTTCAAGCTCTGCATAAGCCCCTTCTTCTACTACCAGAACTGTTTTCGGATTTAAAACCCTTTTGCCCCCTCCTTCACCTTCCCCAAAATGCTTCTCCGTATAAACCAGGCGCGCCCCTTTACGGACTATTATCTCGTGGACCCCGTCATGCTGGGCGTTGCCTTTACCTGGGTTGTGAATACCACAGCCGGCAACAAGGGTAATATTGGCCTCTTCTCCGATTTCAATTTTGTTGTATACCAGATCTGAAAGGTCGGTTTCAGTTAAGATAACCGGAATATGCACTGTTCCTTCCTTACCCGGGGCAACAATAACATCAATACCAGGTTGGTCTTTTTTGGGGATAATTTCAATCCCTTCCAGGGAGCGCCGCTCTATGCCTTCTCCATCTTTTCTAATATTAAAAGCACCCGGTGGTTCACCATGTAAATCAGCGATTTCTTGCAGCAACTTTTTATCGAGGGCAGTCAGCATAGATATCTTCCTCCAATCGGCAATTTTTACGACACGAACACTCGGCGCTTTCCTTGATCTGGGGCCATATTTCATCCCTGCTACCCCGCATGCTAACGGTGCCTTTTTCAATCAAGACAATTTCATCGACCATGTTCAGGATTTTTTCTTGGTGAGAAATTACCACAGTAGTGGTGTCTTTGCGGTGGCTGTTGCCGATAACATCGATGAGCTGTTCAAAGCTCCACAGGTCTATCCCTGCTTCCGGTTCGTCAAAAATTCGGACCTTAGGATTTAGAGCCAACAGAGTAGCGATTTCGATTCTTTTTATTTCCCCACCCGACAAACTGTTATCAAGGGTTCGTTCCAGGTAATCATCGGGACACAAGCCAATATCACGCAAAACTTTACAATTATAACCATCGGAATGTTTAAAAGCCAGTTCCAGCATATCTTTTACCGGCATCCCTTTAAAACGGGCCGGATGCTGAAAGGCATAACCGATACCCTTTCGGGCTCGCTCCGATATACCGAGTTCGGTAATGTCTTCTCCATTGTATAGAACCCGGCCACCAGTTTGCTTGTAAATACCCATAGCCACCCGGGCAACTGAAGATTTACCACTGCCGTTTGGACCAGTCAGGGCATACATTTTACCGGCTTCAAAATTTAAGTTAACATCATTTAATATAGATACTATTCTTTCTTCTACTTCAAGTTCTAAGGATATGTTTTCAAGTGACAACAAGATAAAAATAACTCCCTTCTTATAAAAAAAATTATTAATTGCAACCAGGTCAGATATTATATTTAAGGCCAACTATAGCTTTTATTCGACAACAGCGCTCTGATTCCTGCCCTTTCATCTCTGCCGGATAATAGAATAGGCCTGGCAAAATTGTAGTTCTTGTGTACACAAAAGCTATTGACAAACCGATCAGGGGGCCTTATAATCTAATGTAGTGACAGTGACTACATTGGGATGTGGTTATCATGAAAAAAAATTACATCGGAATCAGGGAAGCAAGAATAAACCTGAGCAAACTAATTAAGGATGTCCGTGACGGAATGGAAATCGTCATTACCGATAGAGGCACCCCGGTAGCAAAGCTGGTTCCGGCCCAGGGCCAAAGTTTATCGCTGGAGGAAAGGATAAAGAATTACGAAAGCTGTGGTTTGATTGAAACGTTTCCGGAAAAGAAAATAAATCATCCTGGCCCGGTAGAATTACCCAGCAAAGATATCCAGAACTATATCCGGGAGGATAGAAACGATGAATGAGCGGCTGACTGTAGTATACTGGGATTCAACGGCACTGCTTTCTTACCTTTTTAAAGATTGCTACAGTGATATAGCTATGGAAAAGGCCCGGCAAAAAGGTGTTCACCTGCTGACAACATTATCAATAGCTGAAGTCTTTACCGTAATCAGCAGGATTCAAAAAGAACAGCTAATGCCCGAATTAATGGCTAATTCGCTGTTTGACATGCTCGAATTCGGACCCTGGAGCAGGCTTAATATAGTTCCTGATACCATTTCTTTGCGGGAACTGGCCGGAAGATGGTCTTTACGGGGAGCAGGATTGTGGCACCTGGCTACAGCTAAAACGTTACAAAAAGAATTCCCCGAACTGATGATTTTAACGTTCGACAAGGAACTGGCCATGGCTTCAAAAGGGGAAAAGCTTAAATTAATTGTTGCTCTTTAAGTAAAAAACCGTGCATTAAAGGTCTCTGCCATTTGGCACAAATAATAATTAGTTGATTATTAATATATTTTAAATTGATCATGTATGAAGAAATGATAATACTTATTGTTAGAAAGGAGTACGGTTAAATGAAGATGTGGCGATGCGAGGTTTGTGGTTATTTACATGAAGGCGAAGAGCCTCCCGATGAATGCCCCAAGTGCGGGGCACCGAAGGAAAAATTTGAACTGCTCGATGAAGAAGAAGCTGAAATGATGCGTGATGCCTTGTTAACCAGGGAAAAATACGCACAAATCTATGAGCATTTAGAAAAGGTGAGCAGCCTGGCCCAGGAAGGAATCGATTTAAACCTTGATGATGGCTGTAATCAAATTTTTAACCAGACCAAGAAAGACATGGAAGAAATTCATAACAAGATCAAGGAAGAGTTGGCCGGACATGCCAGTGATTGTATCTGGGTTAAGGTAGCAAGCGACGGGACCATGGATTAAGGGGAAAAGCCTAATTAATAAGAACATAACCACAAAATATTTAGCAAGGTGTTCAAAAGAGATGGTTTTGGGGCCCGGTCGGCGATTCCTGTTCAGCAATACCCGGCCGGGCCTGGGCTGGGAAAAATCTAAATAACCTTTTAGTAACAGTGGCTGACAACGTTTAATGCATCGCAACACAAAGTTAACTGAAGGAAGTAGAAATCAAAAATTTAAAAATACCGCTATAAAACTTAAGCAAACTGGAAAATAAGGATAGAAACCAGCGGGAAAGATATTAAGAGCATTAACAAAGAAAGTCCCGGGTCAAACTTAAAGCTGAACTGGTGAAATTTGATTTAAAAAAAATAGATTAATCAAGTTTTATCAACAGACTGGTAATACATAAAAAAAGAGTTAACTGTTTTCTTTAAAACAGAACAGCTGGCCCGGTGAGTAAGATAAATTGCAATAGCCAGCAGTTTGAGCAGACCCGGTGGTCAAGTAAGAACTGATCTAAAAACAAGTGTTATATAACAAAATTTTATAAAGCTTGGGGCAGGCTCGTAAACCGAATTATTTTAAAAAGAGGGCCGCCCCGGATCGCTAGATCCATCAATATGATAATAATGGAAAGGATTGAGGTGAATAATTATGGGTAAAGCGATAGGTATAGACCTTGGAACAACATTTTCCGCTATAGCAGCTATTGAAGGCGGCAAATCCGAGATTATAACCAATGCAGAGGGAGCCAGGACTACTCCCTCGGTTGTGGCATTTAAAAAAGACAGTGGAGAAAGGTTAATCGGTCAGGTTGCCAGGAGGCAGGCCGCTCTTAACCCGGAAAGGACTCTGTTCTCGGTAAAACGCTTTATAGGACGAAAATATGATGAAGTGGAAGCAGAACGTAAAAATGTACCTTATATTGTAGAAGCCGGACCCAATAATGCTGTTCGTTTTAAGATCGACGATAAGCAGTATGCACCCGAGGAAATTTCGGCGATGGTCCTGAGAAAGCTGGTGGATGATGCTTCCGCCCACCTGGGTGAAAAAATTACCGATGCTGTAATTACAGTACCAGCCTATTTTAATGACGCTCAGCGCCAGGCAACCAAAGATGCCGGCAAAATTGCCGGGTTAAACGTCCTGCGAATCATTAACGAACCGACAGCGGCCTCCATGGCTTACGGTCTTGATAAAAAATCAAATGAAACCATCCTGGTATTCGACCTGGGCGGAGGAACTTTCGACGTTTCCATCCTTGAAGTAGGGGAAGGCGTTTTCGAAGTTAAATCTACTCACGGAGATACACACCTGGGTGGAGATAATTTTGACAAAGTAATTGTCGATCACCTTGCTGAAGAATTTAAGAAAGACCAGGGTATCGACCTGCGAGAGGACAGGCAGGCCTTGCAGCGGTTAATTGAAGCATCAGAAAAGGCTAAAATTGAGCTGTCTTCAACCATGGAAACCCAGATCAGTGTGCCTTTTATTACCGCTGATGCCAGTGGGCCCAAACACCTGGACACCAAGTTAAGCAGAGCCAAGTTCGAGGACCTGACTCATCATTTGGTCGAGCGCTGCCGTCAACCGATCAAAGATGCCATAGCAGATGCCAAGTTAAGCGAAAAAGATATAGACGAGATTATACTGGTCGGGGGTTCTACCCGCATCCCGGCAGTGCAAAAGCTGGTCAAGGAACTGATCGGTAAAGACCCTAACCAGAGCGTTAACCCCGATGAAGTTGTCGCCCTGGGAGCAGCAATACAGGCCGGTGTGCTGGGCGGAGAAATGGATGATGTAGTCTTGCTAGACGTTACCCCACTATCCTTAGGTGTGGAAACCCTGGGTGGTGTAATGACTAAAATCATCGAACGCAACAGCACCATACCGACCCGGCATAGCGAAGTCTTCTCCACAGCAGAAGACAATCAGCCTGCTGTTGATATCCATATTTTGCAAGGTGAGCGGGAAATGGCAAAAGACAACCGATCCCTGGGGCAGTTTAAGCTGGAAGGAATTCCACCCGCCCAGCGAGGCATGCCGCAGATTGAAGTTACTTTTGACATCGATGCCAATGGTATTTTAAATGTCAGTGCCAAAGATAAGGGCAGCGGCAAGGAACAATCCATTACCATCAGCGGCTCAACCAACCTTGAGCAAAACGAAATTGATAGGATGGTTAACGAAGCAGAACAATACAGCGATGAAGATAAAAAACGCCGCCAGGAAATAGAAGAAAGAAACGAAGCTGATAGCATGGCTTACCAGGTTGAACGCCAGGTTAAAGATCTTGGAGACAGCCTGCCTGTTGAAGATAAGGGTAAAATCGAACAACTGGTGAACGATTTACGAGAAGCGATCAAGAACAATGAGCCCATCGAAAAGATCCGCAACTTGAAAAACGAGCTGCAGCAGGCAGCCCATGCCCTGTCGGAACAGGCATACCAGAAAACAGCTTCTGGCAGCGGTGATCAAGGTGCTGCACAACAGTCCCAGGGCAGCGGAAGCAGTGATGACGATGTTGTTGACGCCGACTATGAAGAACAATAAAACCGTTAACCTCTAACGGTAAATGACCTTTAAACGGGAAGCGGCTCTTTAAAACGGGCCCTTCCCTTTCAAGGTTAATGCTTGGAGGTATAAAAATGATGAATGGAAACAAGAATAACTGGAATGATTACAATCTCAGCTGGGAAAAACAAAATAATCATTATAACAACAATAAGCAGGAGAATAAATCCCAGGAGGACCAGCAAACCTCTAATGAGGAAGGTTTTGATCACCTAGATGCCCGGGAAGAAACAATCGCAACGCTACGCAGGGAACTGGATGAAGAAAAACAACGGCACCTGCGTACCCGGGCTGATTTTGATAACTATCGTAAAAGAATGGAGCGCGAAGTGGAGGCAAAGCGCATTTACGCCAAAAAGGAGATTATTGAAGACCTGCTGACTTTTCTTGACTACTTTGATCAAGCCAAAAAACAGGTTCAAGATCCTGCCGCAGCTGAAGGAATTAAAATCATGGCCAGGCAGCTAAAAGATCTTTTACATAAACATGGAGTCAGGCCGGTTGAATGCCTGGGCCTGCCCTTTGATCCTGAAGAACAAGAAGGCATCGGTTACCTGGAAACACAGCAGTATGACGACGGCTGCGTTTGCGAAGAGATCAGCCCGGGCTATCGGTTGCACGATATTTTGCTTAAACCGGCCCGGGTGATGGTAGCCCGAAAACCGGATACTGAAAACCCTGAAGATACAAATGGTAACAATAGCCTTGATGGTAATAATCACAATTAAAAACAGGTAAAAGCCAGCTCCCGGGGCGATCCAGCACGTGAAAGCTGAGAAACATAGGTTGAATGTATAAATTATAAATAAAACCGAATTAAACGCTCCGGGAGGAAAATTGCTGCAGTTGGAGGAATGGGTATGACTGTCAAATTTCAAGATTACTATGAAACACTGGGCGTTGAACGAAACGCCTCGGAGAAAGAAATAAAAAGCGCTTACCGGAAATTGGCCCGCAAGTGGCATCCCGACCTGCACCCAGCCGGTGAAAAGGAAAAGGCTGAAGAACAATTTAAAAAAATTAATGAAGCCTATGAAGTTTTAAAAGATCCGGATAAAAGGAAGCGTTACGATCAACTGGGCAGCAGGTGGAAAGACGGCCAGGATTTTTCCGGTTACCAACAAGGCCATCCCGATATGGGAGGAGTCCACTTCTATACTTCCGGTGATTTTGGTGGAGGCGGCTTTGAAGAAGTCTTCCAAGGCGGTTTTAGCGACTTTTTCAAGACTATTTTTGGTGAAGGAGCAGCCGCAGGTGCCGGGGGAAGAACCGGCCGCTCCGGTTTTTCAAACCAGAGATCCGGACGCCGTGGTCCGGTGCAAGGTGAAGATGTAGAAAGTGAAATCGAGCTGTCCCTTGAAGAAGCCTATAAAGGTGTTACTAAATCAATCCGCATCAGCGGCAGTGCTGTTTGTGCCGAATGTGGAGGCACAGGAACTAAAGGGCAAAGCTTTTGTGCCCGGTGCGGTGGAACCGGTGCCACCCCGGAAGACAAAACTTTAGAAGTAAGAGTGCCGGCAGGGGTTAAAGAAGGCAGCCGCATCCGCCTTAAAGGACAAGGCGGAGCGGGCCTCGGAGGTGGACCAAAGGGAGATCTATATTTAAAGGTACGCCTGCGCCCCCATCCTTTCTTTAAATTAAAAGAAGACAATATCGAAATTAATGCTGAGATCAGGCCGGAGCAGGCAATATTCGGGGATAAGATCCCGGTTCAGACTTTAGACGGAAAAGTCATCCTGACCGTGCCCCCAAACAGTCGTAACGGCAGCAGGTTACGCCTGCGGGGCAAAGGATTCCCGAAAAAAGGAAAAAGCCGTGGTGACCAGTTTGTCAGGTTGGTCATCAACACCCCCTCCGACATGACCGAAGAAGAGAAAAACCTCTATAGACAGCTCCATGAGCTGCGGAAAGGTGGGGAGTGATTATCATGAAACTGGTTCGCATTCACTGCCATACTGAGGCCGGAGAGAATATAACCAAGTTCAGGATGGAATATCATCCTGAAATTTTAGAGCTATACCAGGAACTGGGAATCATAAAATTGGAAGAAGATACCGTTCCCTTTGAAGACCTGCGGCGATTAAAAAAAATACTCCGCTTAAAAAGAAATATCGGCGTTAACACAGTAGGCGCCGCTGTAATCGTAGAATTACTTGATAAAATAGAAAATATGCAGGATGAGATTTTAACCCTGCGAAAAAAGGTGGGTGAATAAAAATGGACTTGGAACGCTTAACCACAAAATCGAGAGAAGCACTAACCACGGCCCAGGAAATAGCCGTAAACCGGGGACATCAGATCGTGGGGCCCAAGCACCTGCTATCTGCCCTCCTCGATCAGGAGGAAGGCTTAACCGGCCGGTTTTTGGAACATGCCGGAATCGATCCGGCCATCCTTAAGCAAAATCTGGAAGCCTTGCTCGACAAAATCCCAAAAGTATCCGGCTATGAAGGAACTTTGCAATTGAGTTCCAGCCTGGCCCGTGTTTTATCAAAAGCAGATCAAGAAGCCAGGCAGCTTAAAGATGATTACGTCAGTATCGAACACTTACTCCTGGCCTTGACAGAAGAAGGCGATGAAGATTTAAAAAAACTGCTGGCCCAGTTTAACTTAAACCGCGACCGCCTCTTTAATTCCCTGAAAACAATCCGCGGATCGCAACGGGTAACCAGTGATAATCCGGAAGAAACCTATGAAGCGCTGCTTCGCTACGGCAGGGATTTGACCGATTTGGCGTCTAAAGGCAAACTCGATCCGGTTATCGGCAGGGATGACGAAATCCGCCGGGTCATGGAAATACTATCCAGGAGAACTAAGAATAACCCGGTTTTAATAGGAGATCCCGGTGTGGGCAAAACTGCCATAGCAGAAGGGCTGGCCCGCAGGATTGTAGCCGGCGATGTGCCCGAAGGCTTAAAAGAAAAAAAAGTGATCTCCCTTGACATGGGTTCACTGGTCTCGGGAGCTAAATACCGCGGCGAATTTGAAGAAAGGTTAAAGGCGGTCCTAAAAGAAGTGCAGGAAGCAGAGGGTAAAATCATCCTGTTCATCGATGAACTGCATACCGTGGTGGGAGCCGGCGCCGCTGAAGGCGGCATGGACGCCAGTAACCTCTTAAAACCAATGCTGGCAAGAGGAGAATTGCAATGTATCGGCGCTACCACGATCAGTGAATACCGCAAGTACATAGAAAAAGACGCCGCCCTGGAACGCCGTTTTCAGCAGGTCCAGATTAATCAACCCGCGGTTGAAGATACAGTATCGATCCTGCGAGGCCTGAAAGAACGCTACGAAGTGCACCACGGGGTGCGCATTCAAGATAGCGCCCTGGTAGCAGCCGCCATATTATCGGACCGCTATATCAGCGACCGGTTTTTGCCTGACAAGGCCATTGACCTGGTAGATGAAGCGGCGGCTCACCTGCGCACTCAAATCGATAGCATGCCCGCGGCCCTTGATGAAATCACCCGCCGGGTCATGCAGCTCGAAATTGAAGAAGCTGCCCTGAACAAGGAAAAAGACCAGGCCTCCCAGGAGCGGTTGAAAAAATTGCGGGAAGAACTTGCCGACCTGCGCAGCCAGGCTGATGCCATGAAGGCCCAGTGGCAAACTGAAAAAGAGTCTATTTCCCGGGTACGGGACCTGAAGAGAAAAATTGACGAAGTGCGGACTGAAATTGAAAAAGCCGAAAGAGAATATGATCTTAACAAGGCCGCCGAGTTAAAATACGGCCAGCTCAATGAGCTGGAGAGTAAATTGCAGGCTGAAGAAGAGCAGATGGCTCAAAAACAGAAAGAAAATATGCTTTTAAATGAAGAGGTCAGTGAAGCAGAGATTGCACAGGTGGTAAATCGCTGGACCGGTATACCGGTCAGCCGCCTGCTGGAAGGAGAGCGTGAAAAGCTTATTCGCCTGGAAGAAATCTTGCACGAGCGGGTTATCGGGCAGGATGAAGCGGTGCAAGCCGTTGCAGATTCAGTCCTGAGGGCGCGCAGCGGCATTAAGGATCCCAACCGCCCGGTAGGCAGTTTCATCTTTTTAGGCCCCACCGGAGTGGGTAAAACAGAACTGGCGAGAACCCTGGCCGAAGCGCTGTTCGATGACGAGCGTAACATGATCCGCCTTGATATGTCAGAGTACATGGAAAAGCACACCGTATCTCGCCTGATCGGCGCACCACCTGGATATGTCGGCTATGAAGAAGGCGGACAGCTAACTGAAGCCGTCAGGCGCAAGCCTTACAGTGTCATTTTATTCGATGAAATTGAAAAAGCCCATAACGACGTATTTAATGCCATGCTGCAGATCCTTGACGACGGCCGCCTGACTGATGGAAAAGGCAGAACCATTAATTTCAGGAACACCATCCTGATCATGACTTCCAACATCGGCAGCCAGGAAATCCTCGCTT
>PWMM01000199.1 GCA_003558195.1 Syntrophomonadaceae bacterium | reverse complement strand
TAAAACATAGTTTATCAGCCTGCTCTTTAATGGCTTCAACTACCTTGGGATGCTGATGGCCTATATTGGTATTAATCCACTGGGAAGAAAAATCAAGGTACTTTTTCCCATTGTTGTCCCAAAACCAGCAGCCTTTACCTCCTACAATTTCATCATAAGGCATTGTTCCCTGAATTGCCCATGACCTCAGTACATACTGCCTTTCTAAATTCTCTGCTTTTGACAAAAAAACACCTCCAAAATCTTGAATATGGGTTTATTAATTCCCTCACTTCAAAAAATATTAAATTAGGCACCCAAGCAGGTTTTAATAAAAATATTTTCAACTGGTTCAATTATTTCAATAGTCATCAACAGATCTCCTTCTTGCATTTATTCTCCTATGTCTTTTAGTAAACCCATCCCAGATCCAAAATTGTAAAATGCCTTCTTTAAATGAGCTTTATTCCGTTTATACTTTTTACCATCATGTACCGGTAAGAAAACTGGTTGTGTTAAAAAAGTATAAAATAAATTACAAGCCTATGCTTTTGCTTTGGTTTTAAAGCCCCATAATAAATTATCACAGCCTGATATAAAATATAGTTGCGCTTTAGGATTATCAACTGGATTCCACTGTGGCCCTATAGACTAATTAGAGTGCAAATTATTTTTATGTGTCAAGTAAAGAGGCTAAATTTTTCCAACCATTTTTTCAAGATCTCCATTATTACCCTAGTAACTAACAGCGCTAAGCTTTACACAAAAGCACATATTAAATTGTAGCGATACCCGTAGCTAATTTAAATAATTTTTTTTAAAAAAACTGCTTCTTGACAAAGTTATTTAGTTTATGATAGCATTTGATTACTCCAATATTCTGTATAATGTAAAAAGTGAGCGACTTCTAATATATAAAGCTCTTGTAATTTGTTATTTGCTAATATTTAAAAGAATAATCAAGAAACGGGGTTATCCATCACTTTAGCATAATGAATTACGAATTCTCAAAATACATTATAATTTCCTAATTTAAATAAAGCTAATTAAAATGTAGCTTGTTTTATTAACCATGTTTTATATTGGAAAGGGGGGCAGATTAGATTATTTCCGAGCAACAACTTTTAATTTAATTAATTGAATGTTGCAATTTACGTTACTAATTTAGAAATATTTAAGCTCAAGCAGACAGAGGGACGCGGGAATAATTTTAAATTTTACGCTTGCTATTTATGAAAATCTTATAGCTAAGAGGAGAAGTTTAAAAATATGACTGATGAAAAAAATGGGAACGTAGAAAATGAAAACTTAGAAACAGAGGAAGAAATTAAAGTTGAAGATATCGCTAAGAAAGCAGAAGAACAGGAAGAAGAATCAGTTGGTTTGGCCAAGCACCGAACCTTAAAAGGTAAATTTGTTCCGCATCTTTTCACCGCTCTTGCTTGTATATTTGCATTACTGTTTATATATTTTGCTTACTTTGGCTACCCTAACCCGCAGTTAAGCAGAGGGATTTACCTGGGTGGTATTTTAACCTTAGGCTTTATGCTTTTCCCAGCAACCAAAAATTCACCTAAACATGCTCCATCAATTCTTGACTGGATCCTAATTATATTAGCTAATATCTGTTGCTACTACTTTATTATTCTTTATGAAGATATTGTGTTCAGGGGAGCTGAGGTTAACCCCTTTGAAATGGCGATAAGCGTTATTGGTATACTCCTTTGCTTGGAAATAACCCGCAGGGTAATCGGTAACTTCATGGTAATCATAGCGCTTGTTTTCCTTGCATACGCCTTTTTAGGGCCACATGTCCCTGGCCTGCTGGCTCACAGGGGCTATTCTTTTGCAAGAATCGTCTCCTTCCAGTGGTTCACCGTTTACGGTGTTTTTGGTGTCGTTACAGCAATATTTGCTAACTTTGTTTTCCTGTTTGTTATCCTGGGAACAGTTCTGGATCGCTTCGGGGCTGCTAAGTTTTTTATTGAACTGCCTTATGCCCTGGTGGGTCGCACAAGAGGCGGACCGGCTAAAGCTGCGGTTCTTGTTAGCGGTTTCGTAGGCTCCATATCTGGTAGCGCTGTTGCTAATGTTACCACCACAGGGACATTTACCATCCCGCTTATGAAAAAGACCGGTTACAAACCTTTCGTAGCTGGAGCTGTCGAGGCTGCCGCTTCTTCCGGTGGTCAGATTATGCCGCCAATTATGGGTGCAGGTGCTTTTCTTATCGCAGAATTTGCCAATATCCCTTATGTACAGGTTGTTTTAGTCTCCATTGGCCCGGCCATACTCTACTACCTCTCTGTTCTCTGGATGGTCCATCTCGAAGCTGTTCATGAAGGGCTTCAGGGCCTTAAAAAAGAGGATCTCCCAAATCTGCTAAATGTGTTCAAGCAAGGCTGGTTCTATTCTGTACCTTTTATTATAATCTTTTATCTTCTTATCAGGGGTTATTCTCCTGGCTTGGCAGCTTTTTGGGCCATTGTCAGTATATTTGTTATCGGTATGACCTTACCCCATACCCGCTTGAAATTAACCCAGTTTATTAATATGCTGGAAACTGCTTCTCGCCGGGGCATTCTTATAGGTTCACTTGCAGGCACAATTGGTCTTGTTATCGGAGTTGTGCAGCTAACAGGCCTGGGATTAAAAATATCCGAGTTTATTGTGGATCTTTCCGGTGGAATTCTGCCTTTAGCAATTGTCCTGGTGGGTATAACCTCTTACATTTTGGGAATGGGTTTAACTGTTACTTCTTCTTACATCATTCTGGCTGTGTTAGCAGTACCAGCTTTAACACTGTTAGGTATTCCGGGTCTGGCTGCCCACCTGATAGTATTTTGGTTTAGCCAGGCTGCCAATGTTACACCGCCAGTTTGCCTGGCAGCTTTTGCTGGAGCAGGCATAGCCGGTGCTCCACCGATGAAAACCGGCTGGCAATCACTATTATTTGCCAGGGGATTTTTAATTATCCCCTTCATGTTTGCTTACCATGCAGCCTTTATACTTGCTGAACCTTTTCATATCGTCTTGCTCCAGTATATTTTTGTAGGCTTAGGGCTTGTAGCCCTGGGCTGTACCTTTAAAGGTTGTTTTGTTGTAG
>PWMM01000198.1 GCA_003558195.1 Syntrophomonadaceae bacterium | reverse complement strand
ATACTTCCGGTTTGAGGGGAGTGGAGTTTATCCCGGAGGTAAGAAATGAAGCCGGTGGGGTCCGGCTTAAAATCACCGATTACCACAGTTTCAACCCGGCCCGGACGGGGATTTATGTCCTCTGCTATGCTTTTGAACTGGGCGATTTTACAATCCCGAAGAGTAACGATGTTGTAGTTATGTTTGATAAGATCATGGGCACAGATAAGATGGGCCTTTACTTGGAACAGCAGTTAACTCCTGAAGAGATCGAGAAACTCTTTGCTCCCGCTATCGAAGAGTTTAAACTAGAGAGGGAGCAGTACCTCCTGCCCCAATACTGATTTAGTCTTTCGGACCGGGAAGTTGTTGCTGTTTTAATAATGGATTCATCTGTATTAATAGCCAAGGTTAAGAGGTTATCTTTTTAATTTAAAAGGCCGGGGCTGTTTCTGATAGTGGCTACTCCGGCTTTGATCAGTAATTTATTGAAGAGCCCTGCTTTTTTGCATCTGAAAGCAGGGCTCTTTTTAAAAATTAGGCGAACATGTCTGATTTTTTCACAACTCACTATTTTATTTGAGCAGTTTCTATATCGCCAGGTAAATCTGGCTTTCAGTAATAGGTTATTACTCGAGCCTGTTTCCACATTCACCACAGAACCGACTGTCAGCGGAGCTTTTAGTTCCGCATCGTTCACATTCAACCAGGGATAGGTTAGAGCCGCAGTTATTGCAAAACTTGCCTGAACCGGAAGGTTTGCTGCAATTTGGACAGATGGTTTGCTTGCTCTCAATTTCGCCGTCAAAAACCCTGGTTTGTCCTGCTTTTTCCTGGATATCCTTTACCATCTTGTTGGAACGGGCGCTGGCAATCTCAACGTTCATTCGGGGAGCGTCTTTAATGCAGAGGCCTTCTTCTTCATTCCAGTCTACTTCACATACCCATTTAGAACACTTGGGACAACGGTGAAAATGGCCTTTGCCCTCGTTTTGGGCGATCTGGAAAGCCTGTTCGTGTTCCCTGTGCCATTCCGGGCTCATTCCCTTGAAGCGCCCTGTGATTACATTGGCGGCCCGGTCTATTTGCCAACCGGCGCTGTGCTTGCCCAGCAGGGAAGCGCCGATCCTGGCCGCATTACCCAGGCCTTTCATCTTTTGTCCTTTCTTGTAAGTACTTGATTCAATGAACCTGGTTTTGTAGCCATCCTTGCACATGTCGCAATAAAAAGTAAACTGGAATCCTGCCTCGGTGCTGTTATCTGTGAAATTGCTGGTAAAAGCTTGCATGTTCATATTTTTTACCTCCCAATTTTTTATTACAACGGTTGTTTGCATTTTAAGCATTTTTCTTCCAGGGGCGGTTGTTTTTCGCCGCAGTTTGGAGCTTTACAAATGACCAGTAATCTTTCATCGCAGTGATCGCAGTAGTCGCCAAAAAAAGTATTTTGCCTGCAGTGGGGGCAGGATAATGCCAGATCCAGGCCGCAGTCGCTGCACTTGGACCAGCTTTTGCGAACCGGGTGCCGGCAGCGGGGGCACCTTAAAGAGCGGAGGGGGTTTACCTTGCCGCAATGGGAGCAGGTACTTGAATCAGAATCTATAAATTCATTGCAGTAACGGCAGGGGTGCTTGTATCCGGCTATCGTGATCACCTCCTCTGAGTAAGCTTCTAATTTATTAAAATTATTTCTGAATAATGGTCATCTGCTTTAGTTTTTTGTCCATTTCTGGTTGTCGTCGTTGGCTTTCATATTGAAGCTTAATAGATCCAGCACATCATCTGACCACTGTCCGGTGGAATGATGAAATATACGGCCGATGAAACGCTCTCTGAGCAACTGGAGGGATGGTATTTTATTAACAGCATAACGGTATTTTTCAAAGCGGGGCTCATTAAGTTGTTCTTCGGTAACATAGATCGGTTCGCGTCTGAAGTTGATAAGTAGCATGCAGCGGTTTATATCTTTTATAAATTGATCTACCAGAGGTTGAAGATTTTGTAACGATTTAAGATCACGGTATTCATTTCTCCCTGTAATTCGGAAAAAATAGGTAGCTTTACCTCCACCCTCCCCGGAAGCTGCTTCTATGGCTACGGCGTTACCGACCGGTATGCCATTAAATTCTTTAAGGCCGCAAAGCGGCATCAGGAACCAGATGTATTCCCCGGTTAAATCACCCATTAATCCCCTTTTAAGGCCCACTGCAACTTGATCTTGCAGGGTGAAAGGCAGTAAAAAATCATATTCTGACTTTATTCCGGCTATTTCCAGCTGCTTTTCCATTTCGGGCCATAACCCGGGGCTGAGCTGGTCCAGGTCGGCTTTTTTGGCCGCCAGGCCATCTTTTAACAGGGAGGCAGCTTTTCTTAAGATGAGCGGCCCCTGGTTCGGAGCCAGTTTTTTTAAAAGGGCCTGGGCATTCAAGTCTAGATTATCCAGGGCGGCATGAAGATCCCTGGTAAAAGGATCATACTGGGTTCCCATTTTGGTTAAGTGCAGTTTTTCTGAGGATTCTGTTTCAATGAACAAGCTGTAATCCTCTGTTATAATCGAAGAAATTAAGCTATAGGGAATCCTGATCAGATCACCGTTATCCGGTAAAATGACCAGGGCTGTTTCGTACAGGCGCAGTTCACAGGGAGTCTGTTCAAGGTTGAGACCATCGTTACTGCTGAATTCGACTTTGGCTTTAAAATCACCTTTGCGCAAGGTTTCGTACATCAAAAGATCGCGCAGGATAGTCTGGTTTCGATTGGCAACTAAATTCCTGTAGAAAGGATCGAAGTTGCTGCCCAGCTTGGATAAGGCCAGCTTAGTGTCAGGCCGAATAGAAAGTTCCAACAGGTAGTCTCCGGGAGTAATAGCGTCAATATCTCTGAAAGAAATAGAAATAGCCTGACCGGCCCGGGGTTTTATCGATACCTGGTCATCATCAATTACAGCCTTGGCTTGACCACTTTCAATCTCGCGGCCACTACTGTCAGTCAGCAGATACTGTAAAGTGTATTCCATTTTTGCCCTTTCCGGAAAACGGTTGTAAGGCTGGACAACTTGGATATATGTATTATAAAAGAATTAAAACTATTTCACAACTTTTTGTTGGATTT
>PWMM01000123.1 GCA_003558195.1 Syntrophomonadaceae bacterium | reverse complement strand
AGAGAGCAGTTGAAAAAGGTAAACGCAAACCTGATCGGGGCGGTATTAAACGAAGTGCCGGCCAGGGATGGCTATTACAGCTACTACGAGCATTATGCTGAAGACAGCGACAGTGCCAATAAAAAGTCTAAAAAAAGGAAACATCCAGACCGGGGATAAAAAGAATAACCTGCAGGTTTATGTGGGTTAATTAACTGTCCAGTTCTTCACGTACCCGTCTAAAAAGTTCCTGCTTCTTTTCATTTTTAGCTTCTTTATAGAGTTCCTTAATTTCTTCTTTTATTCTATGGGTTTTATCCGGGGCATGATTATTGCTGTTTAATTCGGCTTTCATTTCTTCCAGCAGGGTCTCAAAGGCGATGTCAACTGTTTTTTCCAGTCTCTGGCCCTTTTGCAGGTATTCGTTGGCCAGACGCATCCGGTCCAGGGTTCCTCTTTCTTTTCGTGTTAAATAATCTTCCATGGCTTCGTTAAATAGATCTTCCAGGCTCTTGAGTGCCACGTTTTCCAGGGCTTTAAAACGAGGTTTATAGAGGGTAATGATCTCATCCATGCTGAGCTTTTGGTGTTCATCTGCCGGTGATTGCTCGCCCAGGGAGGCCAGGAGTTCGCGGGCCGCTTGTTGCCTGGCTTCTTGCTCGGCCAACCGGGCCTGGTAGTAGTTTACACCGAGGTAACCCCAGAAGCCTGCACCGCTGGCCAGGGCGGTGATAAGTAGTAAAATGATCAGGTATTTTTTAGTCAAAAACTTATCTTTTAGGTTTTTTATGGTGGTTTTTAAGGTTTCTGTTAGGTTGAATGTCATTATTGTTTTAAACCCAGGTCATTTAATATCTGATCAGTATTATTTTGATCGAGTAGATAGTAAAAAGTTGGTTCGGTGCTGCCTTCTTCCAGCATTTCAACTGGTTCACCGGGTAGAACAACCAGGTTCATATCCGCAATATCGGTGTGGTAGTAGATGTTGGCCATGGCCATCAAATCCCAATCATCGAGGTTGGTGTGAATATTATCCTGTACTTTTTCGTAAATTGCAAACAGCTCATCTTCGCTTAGTTCTTTTAACTCTTTAAATATAGCCTGGAGCAAGCGCTGGTTTCTGCGGATGCGATCGCCGTCCTGACTGTCAGAATCCGGTTCAGCAATACGGGGGTTGGAACGATGCCGGGCGTAAGCCAGGGCTTTTTGGCCATCAAGGGTTTGGGTGCCTGTGGGGAGGGGATCCTGGTCGCGCTCGGCAAAGGCCGGGTGAACCCGCAGTCTTCCCCCGCCGATTTGATCGATAAGCGCGGTAAATCCGTCGAAGGTAATGCTGGCATACCCGTGCAGGGGGATGTCGAGCAGGTATTCAATCCAGATCAATGCATAACGAGCACCGTGGTCGTAATTTTTATCCGGCCCCATCCCGTACATATGGGCATAGGTTAGCTGGGAGGTTCCCGGTTCCCCTTCAGCCCAGGTTTGAACCGCAACATAAGTATCTCTTTTGATGGCGACGACGGAAGTTTCGTAAGTTTCCAGATGATAGGAAAAGATCATGATCGCATCGCTCATGCCGTGGTCGTCAAGGCCCAGCAGCAGGATGTTAATATGAGTTTCCGGTTCACTGAGTTCCCACTCCCACCATTCTTCTGAATAGATGTCTTCTTCTGAAGGGTCGTCCTGATCATTTTCCGCATCGAGGGTCTCTTGTTGATTTACCAGTTCATTTTCTGCTTTTGAATGGAGATCTTTTTCATAAGTAGAAGCGCCAGGTAGAAAATGGTTAAACCACAGGCTGCCGACGATGAACACCGAGGCAATGGTGAGAAAACTGATCTTTTTAAGAGGTTCGCTGGGCTTCATTGTTTCTCCTTAAGTAGATCAGAACTGTCCTTAAAAATTCGTATTGCTATTTTCATCCAGTTAAATTATAGATCATAACTATTTATTATTAAAGGCTCAACTGCCTGGTGACAGTTGAGCCTTATTTAGTTTGCACAAAACGCTATGTCAAAACAGCAGGTAATTAATTGTAAGGATGTTCAGCCTTTTTTAGGCTGCAAATCATTTTTTTTCTTATAAACTGCCAAACAGATTAGATATTATCTTAACGCAAGGGAATCGTTCTTCCATCAGCCAGTTCAACTGACCATCTTTGTGTTTTTGGCACCTCAACCACCCGGGTCACTTTTTGTGGCATATTGATTGCCAGTTCATCCTTTTGCGGCATGAAAAATATCAGTTCTGATTCTGGCAGGAAAAATAGGCGATCTGTTTCTGGTATTACAAAGGTTTTTCCTGTTTCAATTTCAGCTAATCTAACTGCTTGCGGGACTACAAACACCCGGAGTTTTGCTGGCATAAATAATGCTTGGTCATATTTTTGCGGTATAAGAAATGTCCGGTCTATTTCCGGCGGGAAAAATGGCCACAATTTTTTGGGGATATAAAATGGCTGGTCATCTTTTTGTGGTACGAAAAAGACCCGATCAATTTCCGGTGGGAAAAATGGCCGCAATTTCGTGGGAATGTATAATACCCGGTACACTCTTTCCGGCAGATCAGTAATCCGTACTATCCGCGGTGGAACTGAGACATCGGTAACGGGTCTTGCCGGTGGAGAAGGGACGCGATCCGGTCTCCAAAATTCTTTAGCGGAACGGTCCGGTCGCTGCGGATTCCATAACTCATTAGCACTGGCCAAACTACCTGCTGCAAGCGTTAAAATAAATACGACTAATAAAAGAGTAATCAATCTTTTCAAAGTAAACCCACCCTTCTTCGTACTCATAAAGATTTTGCTGCTCGAACCATATAAATTAAACAAACTCTTGGTGTTAGAGAACTCTGAAGAAGTTAAAAAACAACCAAATAAACAACCCTTAATTATACTTATACGAATTATAACATAATTTAGCAACCAATGCAATACCAAAATTTTAAAATATTAATTATATTACGTTATATTACAAAGGATAAGTCAATCCTCGGTTGATGGTCTGCTAGGTAATGAGACATGACCATTTTCCCGTTTTGGCTTAATGATAGGGACTTCCTGCTCAATGGCCTCGATTTCCCCGGAGTAACTATCCGGAACAGCCTGGGGTTCTGTACTATCGT
>PWMM01000126.1 GCA_003558195.1 Syntrophomonadaceae bacterium | reverse complement strand
CCCGGCTGCTTGCTCTACCCCTGCACAGCCGGCTAAAACAATCAGGTCGGCAAGGGAAACTTTTTTGTTGCCGGTCTGAGCACTGTTGAATTCATCCTGGATTTGCTCAAGTATCTTCAAAACTTTTTCCAGTTTTTCCGGTTCATTAACCTGCCAGTTCTTTTGTGGTTCAAGGCGGATTCGTGCCCCATTAGCCCCACCCCGCATATCTGAGCCACGGAAGGTTGATGCTGAAGCCCAGGCTGTAGATACCAGCTCAGGAATTGACAGGCCGGAGTCAAGGGTTCTTTTTTTAAGATCAGCGATATCATTTTCATTGATTAGCTCATGATCGACTTTGGGCACAGGGTCTTGCCAGATAAGTTCTTCCTCTGGTATTTCAGGGCCTAAGTAGCGTGAAAGAGGGCCCATATCGCGGTGAGTCAGTTTAAACCAGGCCCGGGCAAAAGCGTCGGCGAACTGGTCCGGGTTTTCTAGAAATCTCTTGGCGATAGGCCTGTAAATTGGGTCCATTTTTAATGTTAGATCTGCAGTAGTCATGATTGTTGTAACTTTTTTAGAAGGATCGTGGGCTGCTGGTGCGAGATCTTCATCATCGGGATCAACAGGGACCCATTGCCAGGCTCCAGCAGGACTTTTAACCAGGTTCCAATCATACTTGAAAAGAACTTCGAGATAGCTGTTATCCCATTTAACAGGAGTAGGAGTCCAGGCACCTTCAATGCCACTGGTTATAGTATCATCTCCTTTGCCGCTTCCATAACTGTTCTTCCAGCCAAGACCTTGCTCTTCAATTCCTGCCCCTTCGGGTTCCGGGCCTAAATGATCATCGGTAGCAGCACCGTGACATTTACCGAATGTGTGCCCTCCAGCCACCAGGGCTACAGTTTCTTCATCATTCATAGCCATGCGGGCAAATGTTTCTCGAACATCTTTAGCAGAAGCAAGAACATTTGGTTCGCCATCAGGGCCTTCAGGGTTAACATAAATAAGACCCATTTGCACGGCAGCAAGAGGGTTTTCAAGATCACGATCTCCGCTGTAGCGTTGGTCACCCAGCCACTCATCTTCCGAGCCCCAGTAAATATCTTCTTCTGGTTCCCAAACATCTTCACGACCGCCGGCGAAACCAAATGTTTTAAAACCCATTGATTCTAAAGCGCAGTTCCCTGCCAGGATCATCAGGTCAGCCCAGGATATTTTATTGCCATATTTATGCTTGATCGGCCAGAGTAAACGACGGGCTTTGTCAAGATTAGCATTATCTGGCCAGCTATTTAAAGGAGCCAGTCTTTGCGACCCCGATCCTGCACCACCACGGCCGTCTCCCATCCGGTAAGTGCCGGCGCTATGCCAGGCCATGCGGATAAAAAGGCCTCCATAGTGCCCATAATCAGCAGGCCACCAGTCTTGCGAGTCTGTCATTAAGTCATACAGGTCTTTTTTCACAGCTTCAAGGTCGAGTTTCTTAAACTCTTCAGCATAATTGAATTCTGAGCCCATTGGGTTACTCATGTCAGAATGCTGATGGAGGATCTTGAGGTTTAGGCGGTTAGGCCACCAATCCCGGTTTGAAGTAGCATCACGGGTGGAAGCACTTCTTGTTTTACCCGTTACCGGGCATTTGCTTTCTTCACTCATTTAAAATTAACTCCTTTCGGTTAGCTGAATTTATACTAAAAGACATTTTGCGCAAATGCCTTTGTAATATATTGTTTTATCAATAATTTTAAAATCCTTTAACTCATCACTTTTAATAGAATCAAGAGTTAAAGAGAAATTGAAGATAGTTCTGCATTGATCGCATATGAAATGGCCATGAGGTTCTGTAATAATATCATATCTCATTTCATTGCCTTCTAAACTTAAAGTTCTGATTAGACCCGATTCAGCGAATAGATCAAGGGTATTATAAATAGTGCTTTTAGAAATAGTGGGCACCTGTTGTTGTAGATGTGTATAAATTTGATCTGCAGTGGGATGACTTTGGTTAATCTTTAAATATTTTAATATAGCAATCCTTTGTATTGAAGGGCGGATATTGCTTTTTTTTAAATCTCCAATGATATCAATATAAATTGGCTTCACCCATGGCCCTTTCTTAATTATTTAAAATTGTTTGTATTTGTAACGATTACTAAAATGAAATTACTACAAAAAACTTTTCCTGTCAATAGTAGTAATCCTTTTAATAAACCAGTGCTTCGATTAAAAGAAAATTTATTTGTAGCTAAACATAGACAACAATTTGAAAGCTATATTTTTACAACCCAGAAATATTGAAACATAATAACCAGGCAAACTACTGATAAGGTTGAGGAGATACTCTTGTCTCCTGCAGGTGGATATGTCATAATTCTTTTTACAGAGGTAGACTTTTAGAAGAGCTTTTATGGGAGGAGAGCATGGGAAGTAAAAGATCTGGTAAAGATAAACAGCAAAAAAAGCCAAAAAAGACAAACATTAAACACAATGCTGGGCCAGGCAAACAAATTGAAAGACAGGATGCAAGCAGCTTAAGGTCATTGGTGAAAAAAATAGTTCCGTTTATTATGTTGCTGGTAGTATCGGGCTTACTATTGATTGGGCCTTTTGAGCGAGGATTATTTTTCCCCCGTGAACTGCTGGCGGCAAAAGCAGTAATATTTGCCCTGTTAATTATCTGGGGACTTTTCCGCCTGGTAACGAAAGATGGAAGATTGATTGAATCTCCTCTCGACCTATGCTTAATTGTTTTATTTTTGTCATACCTGGTCTCTTTTTATTTTGCTGTTCACAAGCGGGATGCGCTGGATGAGCTGCTAAAAATAGCTTCTTATATTGTGATTTACCTGGTAGCTATTGAAATATGTCGCCACTATCGATGGCCTTTTATTAAAAAATCTTCAAGTAATAAAGAGCCAGAAAACCAACCAGAATTAGAAGGGTCTGCAAATATTGCGGAAAGTGGACCGGGTTTGAATATTTTGCTTCATGTCTGCCTGGGCACAGCCTTTATTGTAACGGTGGCCAGCCTGGGAGCTGCTGCCGGTTACTGGCAGTTTGCCGGAGCCTATACTTCATATCGCATTGGTTCTCCCATGGGTTATGCAAACACAGCTGCCGCT
>PWMM01000140.1 GCA_003558195.1 Syntrophomonadaceae bacterium | reverse complement strand
GCCGCTCCAGAGGGAACTTCTCCTGGCCGTTAAACCACCGGGCTTTCAGCGCAGCGCCTGATGTCTCTGCAGGATTCAGGCCAGTTTACTTTCCTCTATCCTAGCTTTATCTGTTATTAAATTTGGTTAAATTATACAGCAGGGGTTATCCGGCGTCAACTGCTATTTAGAATTTTTGATGATGAAGGAAGTTTCAGTATTATAGGCAGGGTCTTCTGTATATCTGATCAATGCTGTTATTACAATTTCGGGATGGCGCTAAAAGCCATATCTACAGCATCCTTCGCTGATGTAGCTTCCATTATAACCTGTCCGGGGCTACCTGGAGCCTTTAAAAACCAGCTATTAAGTCCGATCACCGGTTTTTTCATTTTAAGGGCGAGGGCAATCTCAGAAAGGGTGCCGAATTCACCACCAATTGCTATTACAGCATCAGCGGTACGCGCAATGATAGCATTACGAGCTTCTCCTAACCCGGTCGCAATTGCAAAGTTTAAATAGCGGTTACCCAGGCGATGATCGGGTCCAGGTAAAATGCCCAGGACAGTTCCGCCTGCAGCCCTAGCTCCTTGAGAAGCCGCTTCCATAACCCCAGAGCCTCCTCCACAGATTATAACTCCACCCCGACGGGCAATTTCATTTCCCACCTGGAATGCCATTTTGCTTTCATCAACTGTACACTTCGATCCACCGACAACGGCAATATAAAGCATTCCAGACCACCTCTTAAGTTTGAATGACATCAGTCGGCCAAAATGCCCTTAATATGATTTAAATGTTGTAAACTTAAATCTTTTTTCTTTAGCCTGACTGCTATTAAATCAATCCGGCAAGACTGTTCATTTACTGAAAGGGTTTTTAAATAATAATAAGCCAACCTGCGTAGGCGTTGCCCCTTTTTATAATCAATTGATTCCTCTGGCCCTCCAAAAGATAAACCTGTGCGGGTACGCACCTCAATAAAAACTATGTTTTCCTGCTCCCGGGCTACTATATCTATTTCACCCAGCGGACAGGAATAATTAGTTTCAATAATCTCATACCCATTTGATAGCAGGTAAATTCGAGCCTCCTTTTCTCCGGCCAAGCCTACCTGGCGGCGCTTCATTGTCATGGAAATCCCCATTAAAGAGTTAGTGACATCAAAAACTAATCATGCAGATCTGCTGATTTGATAGCAGATCAAAAGACCAGAAAAATGGAACTATTTTATTCCAAGCCAATCATCCAATACATGTTCTTTAAAATCTTACAGAAACCTGTAACTGCTTGAAGCTATTGTTGTCATTGTAATAAGGCGCTTTTTCTCAAATTCAAACCATGCTGAAAGTACGACGGTGAGCGGGGCATAGACCATGCTTGGTTATAGCTTCACGATGAGCAACAGTACCGTAACCCTTATTACGGTCAAAACCATATTCAGGGTACTGATGATGCAGGTTAGCCATGATCTTATCCCTGCTAACCTTGGCCAAAATGGAAGCTGCAGCTATGGACATTGACAAACAATCTCCGCCCTTGATCGCTTTTTGCCTGAACATACAATCTTTAATTTTAAAGCCATCGACCAGAACATAATCAGGTTTTAAAGAAAGCTTTTCGAGAGCTCTTTGCATAGCAAGCATAGTGGCAGCATGGATATTTAACTGATCGATTTCTTCGCTGGTTGCACCGGCGATACCATAACTTAGGGCATTTAAAATAACTTGTTCAAATAGTGATTCACGAGTTTTTGTCGATAGCTGTTTTGAGTCATTTAAGCGATCAATTAAAACTCCGGGCTTTAATATTACCGCAGCAGCAATTACCGGTCCGGCCAGAGGGCCCCTACCGGCTTCATCTACTCCGGCAATAGCCTTGAATCCTTTACTGATTAATTGCAATTCTTCAGAAAGCATCGCTTCTAAACGATTTTTTTCACGGATTTTAGCCTCTTTTTGATAACAATAACGTTTATAAAGCTCCACTACTCCACGCCTCTGATCATTTTCAAGAAGAGATGCTTGCCCGGGAGTTAGCTCCTTTGCCTGTTGCAAAAAAACCTTTACTTCTTTAACAGTCATTTTTTCAAAGTGCAAATCAGCACAACCCCTAAAACAAAGCTTTTTGATTAATTAATAGGTGGAGCTTTTTCAAGAGTAAGTTTTCCAATTGATCCGTTTTGATAATCACGGATAATTAATGCGGAAGTTCTTTCATAATCGATCTGGCCTTCTGATTGCAAACATCCCTGGGAATAACCTATCTTTTCAAAAATTTCAGCAGCGGAACTTGTCTCAATTACCCGGTATCTTATCTTTAACAGTTCTAACTTATCCTGTTCCAAGTAACAGCTCAACAACCAGAGAGCAGCATCATATATATCCGCACGCCCTGCTGGTATAGCGCCCACTACCGCCAAAGAACGAATTGTAACTTCATCTATTTTAGGTCTAAGAATACCCGGTGTGTCTAAAAGCTCCATGTTAGGCATAATCCTGATCCACTGCTTGCCCCTGGTAATGCCCGGGCGATTACCAGTCCTGGTCACTGCCTTACGAACAAAAAGGTTTATTAAAGTAGATTTGCCGACATTAGGAATGCCGACAAATATCATGCGCAGGGGTCGTTTAAAACGACCCCTCTGTATCTGTGCTTCTTCTTTTTTTAAATATTTAAGGAGCTGGTCTAAATAATTTTTTTCTTGCACGCTAAAAGCCATAGCTTTTGTATCAAGGGTAGTAAAATAGCTTAACCAGGCCTCGGTATGCTTATTTTCTGCTCGGTCTGCTTTATGTAGCAGAATTAAATGTTTTTTACTTTTAAACAAATCATAAAAGGCCGGATTTCTACTGCTGCTTGGTATCCGCGCATCCAATAGCTCAATAACCAGATCAATTGCTTTTAAATCTTCCCGCATTTGATTCATTGCCCTGGACATGTTACCAGGATACCATTGCCCGCTCTTCAAGGGCTATTCACCTCGGTGTTGATTATACGAGCTTCCCAGGGCTGCCAAAAGATTAAAAAGGCCCGCCCTTTTAAATACTCCTGCGAAACAAAACCAACCCGCGGATCCCTTGAGTCCATGCTGTTCTGACGGTGATCGCCAAGAACAAACAGATAGCCGGGAGG
>PWMM01000053.1 GCA_003558195.1 Syntrophomonadaceae bacterium | reverse complement strand
TTTTATCTTGTCCTTTCATAGTCATGTTATATGTTAAGCTTACCGCCTCTCTTTAAATAAATTCTACTATTTTACCTTTAATTCCTTTACAGTATGTTTAAGCAGGGTTTGCAGCTCTTGACAAAAAACTGGTAAAAGGGTATTTTCAGGACACAACTAAACGCTTTCTTCATGAAATAAATCTCAGTAACTTTTTAAGGAGTGTGATTCTAAATTGAAATATCTGGTTATTGTCGGAGATGGAATGGGCGACTATCCCCTGGATGATCTGGATCATAAAACAGTCCTGCAACATGCTAAAACTCCTAATTTTGATGCTCTAGCTGCAAAGGGCGAACTTGGTTTGGCCCGGACTATCCCCGATCAATTGCCCCCGGGAAGTGATACAGCTAATCTTTCGGTTTTGGGCTATGATCCTCTCCGTTACTATACTGGCAGATCTCCTTTTGAAGCTGCCAGCCTTGGGGTTGATTTGGACACCAAGGACACCTCTTTTCGCTGTAACCTGGTGACCCTTTCTTCTGAAGCAAATTATACTGACAAACAGATGCTTGATTACTGTTCTGGTGAAATTTCCAGTGAAGAGGCGACTATTTTAATTGAAGAAATCAAAAATAAACTTAGCACTGATCTGATTGATTTTTATCCTGGCTTTAATTATCGACATCTTATGGTTTGGCAGGGCGCACCTGATGATTGGATGTTAACCCCTCCTCATGACATTAGCGGAAAAACAGTTGGAAAATATCTGCCTGGCGGCAGTGAAAGCAAAAAACTGCGGGCTATGATGGAGGATAGCTATCGGATTCTTGCTGATCACCCTGTAAACCGTAAACGTCTAGAAAAAGGTCTTAACCCGGCCAATTCTATCTGGATCTGGGGTAATGGAAAAAAGCCGCTTTTACCTTCTTTTAAAGATAAATACGGATTAGAAGGATCGGTTATATCTGCTGTAGATCTGGTTAAAGGTATTGGTTTATTTGCCGGGCTAAAGTTGATTGAAGTCGAGGGAGCTACTGGCAATATTGACACTAACTACAGTGGTAAAGCTGATGCTGCCATTGAAGCTCTAATAAAAGAAGATGATTTTGTATATCTTCATGTGGAAGCTCCTGATGAATGTTCACATCGTTTTGAAACTGAAAACAAAATCAAAGCTATTGAAATGATTGATAAAGAGGTAGTTGGCAGGATTACAAACAGTCTAGAAAAAAGCGGGATCAATTACAGTATTCTCCTGCTTACCGATCATTTTACTCCTCTAAGTTTGGGTACTCATACCAGAGACCCTGTTCCTTTTGTGATATTTCGCAGCAATAATTTAGAAGATCACTTTGAGCGGAAATATGATGAGACCAGTGCCATTGAAGCAGGCCTTTGTTTAGATGAAGGATTCCGGCTCATGGATCGATTCATCAGAGAAGAATAATGCGATTTATCTCTTTCGAGCCCTTTAAACAGGATTATAAAAAAGATAAAATATTAACTTATAATTTCATGGCTCTTTTGGGAGCAGTATTCTTTCTCTTTTTTGCCCTGGATTTTTACATACCGATCTTGCCTTTTTATGTCCTGGCTGTTGGTGGCGGGGAAGCAGCGGTTGGACTTTTAATGGGAATTTTTACATTTTGCTCTGTAATCTTACGCCCTTTCCAGGGCCGGGACCTTAATCGCCGGGGCCGAAAGAGGTTGATTGTAATGGGGATCTCCCTTTATGCGCTGGCTGGCCTGGGGTTGCTTTTGTTGCCTTCCTTGCCACTGGTTTTTTTATTTCGAGCAATACAAGGCTTTGGATGGGGTGCCTTTCTGCTTTCTTTTAATACCCTGACTCTGGACCTGGCACCACCGGGTAGAAGTGGCGAAGCACTCGGTTTAATGGGAATGGCCCCGCCTCTATCTTTGGCTATAGCACCTATTCTTGGTGAACAGATTAGGATTTCTACAGATGGAAATTATCCGCTTCTCTTTTTTATTGCTTCTGCTGCCGCTATATTGGCATTGATCATGGCTTTACTGGTGCAAGAACCTTTAAGGGATAAAAGTGTAGATCATGGCAATCCACTCTTTTCTCGAAAGGTGTTGCTGCCTTCGCTAATCATATTTTTTATGACCTTTAATCTGGGCTGTATCTTGACTTTCTTGCCATTACTGGGCGAAGTAAGAGATATAAGAGCGGTAGGGTCTTTCTTCACTATATTTGCTTTAACGGCAATGGTTTTTCGTCCGCTGTTTGGGCGTATTTCAGATCGGGTAGGGCGCTCTAAAGTATTTATACCTGCCCTGATGGTTGCTTCGGCTGGCTTGATTATGATTGCCCTGGCTACGGATGCAGTGCAGTTGGTTACAAGTGCTTTCATAATTGGTGCTGGTTTTGGTTCTGCCCATTCATCGGTAATGGCCATGGCTGCAGATCGTCTGCCGGTTATGGAAAGAGGGGTCGGCATGGCTACTTTCACAGGTGCATTTGACCTGGGGATTGTAGCTGGTGCAAGTATAATTGGGATCCTTTTAAACTGGTTTAGTTTTACAGCTGTGTTCTTTTTATGTGCCCTGGTGATGTTCTTTCCGGTCATCATTATTCCTTTAAAAAACCATATCAGGCTGGGCAGTTCTTAAAATTAATTTTTATCACTTCTATCGGACTCGCTATAGGCAGCAGCTATGGCACTGGCAAATGGAGGCTCATGAGTTAAGGATACAGCTATAGCAGAAATATTTTTACTCCTGGCCAGGCGTTGAGCGTCACCAAGCAGTTTAACCCGCGGTTGCTTACCTGGAGGTGTAATAATTTCTACATCTTTTAATGCTATGGGGCCGATTCCGCAGCCGATTGCTTTTAAGACAGCTTCTTTAGCGGCAAACCGGGCTGCAAGAGAAGAAGCAGAAAACTTTTGGTTTAGGAAACTGTCTAGTTCGCGTTCTGAAAAAATTCTTTTTAAAAACTTATCGGGAAACCTTTGGTGTAATTTCACAATTCTTTCTATAGATATTAAGTCTACTCCAACACCCTGGATCATCATTTCACCTCACTTCAGATTATAACATAGCAAAATGGCTGCTGATCGGTTTCCTTGTCTTCTTAACATATTTATGTTAATCTTTAGAAGATAATAAACCTG
>PWMM01000131.1 GCA_003558195.1 Syntrophomonadaceae bacterium | reverse complement strand
CGAGGACCATGTTGCTCAGGGAGATCCCGTACAGTTCAAGCAGGCCCTGCCCTCCGGGAAAAGCATTTACTTCAAGGATTTTTCCGGATTGAAGCATGTCGACAGACAGCAGCCGGGCTTCAGGGTAGGCTGTTTGTACTGACCGGGCGATTTCTTCATGCTCGGGGCTGAGGGTGTGGGGAAGCTGGTTTGCCCCCAGGCTGTAGTTGGTTTTCCATTCGCCCGGCGCTGCTTCCCTGAGCATGCTGCCAATTAGTTCCCCGTCGAAAAAAGTCACCACGATGTCGCCATTTTCTATTTCGGGGCAGAATTCCTGCAGGATAATTTGGTTATACAGGTTAAGATACATATTGATTACTTCTGCCAGTTCCGGGTCGTCAAAGCCGACCCGGTGCACACCATGACCGCAGCCGTAGCCGTAACGGTCTTTTAATACAAAGAAGCCGTTTTCAGGCGGCAATTTTTTTATAGCCTCCATAGCTTCGTCCAGGTTACCGGCAGGGTAAGTCAGGGGCTGGGGCAGGTCGGGACAGCGAATTATGGTTTCATATTTATCGTTAGTGGAAAGGGTGGCATCCACGTTTTCGATAAGAATACCTTGTTCTTCGATGGTGCGAATCAGGTCCAGGTTCGGTGTTCCGGAATGCCTGACATCGTCTGCCCGGAAAAAACAGAGGTCAATGATGCTTAAATCTACAGGACGTTCATCAATTTTTTTGAGAAGGCGGTAGCATTCCAGGGGATCGCTGTACCAGTTTTCGGGCAGTTCCAGAACCGAGGCTATGGCATGGGGCCTGCCTTCGTGGAGAAAAAGGCCTTCCATGTTGAAATGGTAGAGCAAATGACCGCGAGCAGCCGCGGCGCTTAAGAGCTGGTTGAGCCCGGTATTGTAGAGGTCAACCTCCAGGCTGCTATAACTTAAACGCCCGCTTTCAAAAGCAACATTAAGCACATTTTCGTTATTGTTCATTCTTAACTCCGCTTTTTTTAATGAATTATATATGAAGCTCTAACTTGAGTAATGCGATAAAATTATAGCAATGGCGGTTAAAAGTGTCAAACATTTTCGACATAAAAACCAGTGAAGGTTTCGGATGAAAGGATATTTAAGTGCAGACAATACTTTAAATTGCAAGTGAAAAATCCCCGGGTTTGAGCTTGCTCACCTTAGCTGTTATTTATGGTATTATAAAGTGTCAGCTAGCCCTTTTTAAAAGGGAATTAAGATAATTAACTTTAACCGGGGGGTTAATGCACGTGTATGATAATATTCTTGATGCTATCGGCCATACTCCACTGGTGAGGATCAATAAGCTGAACCCTAAACCGCATGTATCTCTTTATGCAAAGCTGGAAGGATTTAACCCAACGGGAAGTATCAAAGATCGCATTGCTTTAAAAATGATTGAGCAGGCTGAAGAAGCTGGGACCCTTTCAAAAGGCAAAACAATAATTGAGCCTACCTCTGGTAATACAGGCATCGGCCTGGCCATGATCGGGGCGGTAAAAGGGTACGCGGTTGAAATAGTTATGAGCGAGGCTGTTTCCATTGAGCGCCGCAAAATGATCGAGGCTTTTGGGGCAAAGATTGTGCTTACTGAGGCCACTTCCGGTACAGACGGAGCGATCAGGAAGGCGCATGAACTATGCCGCTTGTACCCTGAAAAATATTTTATGCCTAACCAGTTTTCAAACGAGTATAACAAGCTGGCTCATTATATAACTACTGCAAATGAAATCTGGGAAGAAACCGGAGGCAGGATAACCCATTTTGTGTCCGCTCTTGGCACATCGGGAACGATCATGGGGGTTGGTATGGGACTGAAGAATAAAAACCCTGGTATTGAGATAGTCGAGGCTCAACCTGTTGTCGGTCATTATATCCAGGGGCTTAAAAACATGCAGGAAGCAATAGTTCCGGAAATATATGAACCGGCCAGGATTGATCGAAGATTTATGATTGAAACTGATGCCGCTTTTGAGATGACTCGTTCTATAGTTTCGCAGGAAGGTATCTTTGTAGGAATGAGCAGCGGTGCAGCAATGCTGGCTGCGCTTGAATTGATTAAAGAAATTGATGAAGGTTTTGTGGTAGTGGTTTTTCCCGATCGGGGAGATAAGTACTTAAGTACGAACCTTTTTAATGCTAATTGAAGAAGCTGTCGCTAGAATGAAAACCAAGACGATTATAACCGGCAAGTTCCTGCTTATATTGAATATAATTACAGCTTTGATTCCGATGACCTGGCTGCATTAAACATTTTTTTAAATCCCTGAAACAACTGTGTAAATTGATCTTATAAGGATTATTGCGGGATTGAGCTCATGGAACACCGGGGACAATGTTTTTAATTAAGAAGATTTGTCAGAACCGGGAGCAGTATAATATTTTTGAGAGTTATAATTTTGTTCATGCAGGAGTGTAAATAGAAAATTGAAATTAAAGATGGACATCAACTTTGATCATGAAAAGCAATATAAAGATGCCTATATCTTTGCATTTGAAGAAGATCAAATTCTAGTGATCAAGGCAGGAACAAATTGCCGGATTCCAAGAAGAAGTGATCTTAAAAGAATTCAATTAACAGTGATTAGAGAGCTTTATCTTGGAGTTTTGCACAACTGGCCCTGTTATGCTATAGACCTTGGCAGAAGTAATGTTGCCCTCGATGATTATTACTTTATAGGGCTTCGCGAACTTTTTACACATGTCCCGGAAGATTTATTTACGGTCGCAGGATATGCTTTTCAAATATTACATTGGGATAGGATGCATCAATATTGCGGCAAGTGCGGATCAACTACTGAGTATGCAACTGCTGAGAGGGCTAAGGTCTGCTGTGAGTGCGAGGAAATCTATTATCCCAGGATTAGCCCGGCAATAATTGTAGCTGTAAAAAAGGGGAATAAGCTCCTTCTAGCCCGGAATAAAAAGCGAAAAACCGGATTTTACAGTGTTTTAGCCGGATTTGTTGAACCCGGTGAAACGCTCGAGGACTGTGTTAAGCGAGAGGTAAAAGAGGAGACAGCTATAGATGTTAAAAATATCAAGTATTTTGGCAGTCAACCCTGGCCTTTCCCCAATACCCTGATGATCGCTTTTACCGCTGATTATGCCGGGGG
>PWMM01000310.1 GCA_003558195.1 Syntrophomonadaceae bacterium | reverse complement strand
TTTAATAAAAACCTGTTTTTTTTGCTTAAAACCATCCCTCCACCGGTAGCTATCACTAAGCTACCAGGTTGATAATCACTCAAGCTTTCTAAGACTTCGCTTTCTATATCCCTGAAACATGACTCACCATGGTTTTTAAAAATTTGGCTAATACTTAAATTCATCTTTTTTTCAACAAGCTGATCCGTATCCAAAAATTTACGTTTTAAATTAGCGGCGAGCAGTTTACCTGTCGTTGTTTTTCCTGCACCCATAAACCCAGTTAAATAAATATTTTTCCGATCTAAGGAATGGCTAAAAGCTCTCATCCCCTTGCTTTTATTTTTTATCATACCATACCCGGCCGAGCAGCACCAAAAATTTTTAAGTAAGCTATAGATGATAAAATTGTGGATGCCTAAAAAAGGTTAATCCGGCCAGTTGCCTGGTTTTATTGCCTCCAGGCCCCTGGGCCTTTACTTTAAAACCTTGCCTTTATTTGGGAATACATTAATTTAGCGGTCTTTGAAAAGCTTTGTAAAATCCTTTCTACGGGGGGTCAATACAACCTTAGGATATCGTCAACGCATAAATAGTAATAACTGGAATTATTTAACCGGCTTTTTGCTAACCAGGTTGCGGGCAAGATAATCGAAGTTTTATTATAATTATAGATTTGACTGACTACTAGTTAATTATTTCCCAGTGTTCAGGCGGTTCCTCTGAAATCCTTACTCGTCCGGTGGCAGGAGTGACAATTACGTAGCGTACTGCTCCGGAGGTATTGGCAAGGGTAACAGTTCCACCACTGCTTGGAGATCCATTATAATTAAACCGGAGGAAACGAATATTATCCGACATGGGAAAATTAACTGCCCGGCGGGTCACTCCTTCCGGAAGAGTTACGTAATATGTTTCTTCAGTCTTTCCATCAGTAATCCGGTAGCGATGCTCAGCCACAAATTCTAAAATCTGACCGCAACCCGCTGTTATAGCGCGCTGCTGGGCTTTGCGCATCTCGGTCGCCATGGTAATTGCTGCTATTTCAAGGTTATACTTTTGGCCCAGGCCCTGAACAGCCGGAGCAGCCAAAGCAACCATCAATCCGAGCAAAACCAGTACATACAGCAGTTCAATTAAGGTAAACGCCCTTTCTTCTTTAAAGTTATTCAGGCATTTATTGATATTTAAAGGTTTTTGTATACCCATTTTTACTCATCCTTCTGCACCCTGGCAAAATAAGCGCTGCTTTCTACAAAGCCGGTTATCTCATCATCCAGGAGACTGTTGTACGTAACGCGCACTACTTCTCCAAGGGTAGTTGTGCCGTTTTTAACAGATCTGAAACCGTCAGCTAATAATGGTATCATCCCCTGGGCCACTGCGTTTTTTTGAATTTCAATTGCCGGAGCCCGGTTTAAGATCAGGGCTTGTAATTCCTGGTTTAAGATCATTATTTCATGGATAGCAGTGCGGCCTCTAAACCCGGTGTAGTTACAACGTTTACATTTAGCCCCACGATAAATAACAGGGACAGTTTCGGTGTTAAAATAAAGTTCGCAAAACTCCCGGGCCGTTTTATCCAAAGAATCCTCTTCCTTGCAATAAGGGCATATTTTTCTGATCAGACGCTGGGCAATAAGGCCCACGGTAGAAGCTGTAACCATGTAAGGCTCCAGAGCCATGTCTATTAACCTGGTAACAGCCCCGGCTGCATTATTGGTATGCAAAGTTGAAAGGACCAAATGACCGGTCAGCGCTGCCTGGCTGGCAATCTTAACTGTTTCCAAATCCCTGATCTCACCAACCATGATAATGTCAGGATCCTGCCTCAAAATTGAGCGCAGGGTATTGGCAAATGTCCGGTTTATCCTACGGTTAACCGGCACCTGGTTAATGCCATGTAAATGGTATTCAACCGGATCTTCCACGGTAATAATATTAAATTTCGGATCATTTAAATAATGCAAAGCTGAATAGAGAGTGGTGGTTTTGCCACACCCGGTCGGCCCGGTAACCAGAACCATCCCGGATTGGTTAAGAAGCAGTCGTTGTAAATAATGGTAGTTTTTATTTGAAAAACCCAGGCGATCCAGGGGCAGGACAATCATCTCTTTATCCAACAAGCGAACAACTACTTTTTCCCCATGCACTGTAGGCATGGTAGAAACCCTTAAATTAATTTCTCTTTTTGCTTTGCGGTGATTAATATTACCATCCTGGGCTAACCTTTTCTCAGCTATATCCAGGTTAGCCATAATTTTAATCCTGGAAATAATATGCTCTGCTTTGAAGCGTGTTGGAACGGCGAGGTCATGTAGAATACCGTCAAGACGTATCCTTATTCGCAAGCCCTGCCCAGTGGGTTCAAAATGGATATCACTAGCCCCTTCATCAAGTGCCTTGTCGATTAATGAATTAACCAGCTTAACAACCGGTGCTTCATTGATTACCATTTCATTATAAAGCTGGTTACCTGTTTCCCTGGCCGTGCTTTCTTTAAGTGTTGCTTCTTCCGGAGCAAGGTAACCGGCTTGATTGTAATAATGATTTAAGGCATAAGCTAGTGCCTTTCTACCTGCAATTACTGGACAAATATCCCGCCCGGTATACATGGCAACATCATCGAGAGCTGCAAGGTCTAAAGGATCTGCAGTTGCCAGGTAGAGGCCCCCGCCTTTAAAGCCAACAGGAAGAACCTGGTAGCGACGAGCCATTTCAGCAGGAATAGAATCCAGAACCTGTTCATCTATGTTTAAACTATAGAGGTTAACCTGGGGAATGTTAAGCAGTTCTCCCATAATTGATACTACTGTATCTTCATCGCTCAATTCATTTTCTATTACCAGTTTAACGATATCTTTTCCGCTAATCTTTTGTTCATTAAATAACTTTTGCCTGGTTGTTTCAGGTATTAGTAGCGCTTCTAAAAGAGTTAGATCAAATTCGCGTCGATTAAGCCTCCCCATAGTGTTCTCCTTTGATAATTATGATGTTTTATGATGAGCATTTTATGCTTTTATATGCCCGCTTTTCTTTGCATAACTGCTACTGGTGCTGTTCGTCCCGTAAAGACTTCAAAAGATTTGACAGCCTGCCAGATTAACATCGTCAGCCCGTTACAGGTATCTCCCCCTTTCTCCT
>PWMM01000177.1 GCA_003558195.1 Syntrophomonadaceae bacterium | reverse complement strand
GTTAAAGGGGAGTCCAGCAATCCCACTATTACAGCGGGGATAGAACCGATAAAAGGGCCGAGGAAGGGTATAATATTGGTAATCAATATAAACATGGCCAGGAGCATGGCATATTCTAAACCGATAATCAAGAACCCGATGTAGGCGAGGATGCCTACGCAAAGGCAGACTATCCCCAGCCCTTGCACGTATGTGCCCAGCAACCTGTTCATTTCACCGAGGGCGCTGTGGATATTATCCTTGTATTCTTCCGGTGAGAGCCTTTCCACGAGGACGGGGATAAAATCCCCACCTTTTTCTTTAAGCATGTAATAAAGCAGAAAAGGGATGATAATTATAGTCATAAAAAAGCCGGTAATGAAATCAACCAGGCTGGCCACACTTAATGCTACCTGGGAGATGGCCCTGCTTACAGTACCGGCGATGTTATTGATCATCTCATCAATATTTAGCGCCTCCATCCCCAGTAGCATATCAAAGATGGCTCTTTCTTCCAATTCTCTGATTATTTGCTGTACCTCCCGGATTCCTTCTGGGATACTTACAGCCAGCTTTGTAAATTCAGCCTGCAGAATGGGCCCGATAGTTAGGAAAAGCAGGATCATCAAGCCGATAATTAATAAAAAAACTATCAAGATGGCCAGGGGGCGCGGTATTTTATGGTTGTGCATCCAGTCAACAAAGGGGATTGTAAAATAATAAAGTACGCCAGAGACCAAAAAGGAGATGAATAGAGCCTCGAATGCGACTACAATTGGCCTGAAGATAAATGAAATCTGGGTGCCCAGGTAGATGATCACAAAGATCATAATAATACCTACAGCGGTTTTAAATAATTTCGAATCCCACATAATTGCTCCTTTAATTCTAAAAGCCTTCGCCTTGCGGGCACTGCCTGGATGATAATAGGCGGTGTAACTGCAAAAAATAGTTTAGATACTAGCGCCTGCTAATTCATTAAAACCTTTACTTCATAAATCCTGTGCAACTATGGCAGACCTAAATCATGAGACTCCCTATCACAAATATACACAGGGGTTATACGGTTCGTTTTGATATCCAACTTTTATGGCACCGGCTCGTCCGGGTTAGGTCTTTAATAAAAAGGTTCGATGTTAAGGTGACAGGTAGCACTTTTCCCCGCTCCGGAAACGCCTGTGAAATGAGCTGCTAAAAAGCTGCACCAGATATTATATTTAAATAAAGCTTAGTTTAGTGATGTTAACCTGTCTATTGTAAAACATATTTAATCTTCATTCAAGTTGTCTGCAAAAATATCTTAAACAACCTCTTTGCCGTGCCGGTTTGTTTGCCGCCATCTTAACAGCCTTACCGGTGAAAGGTGAGTAGAAAAGATTGAAGGAAAACAGCACTCCACATGGAAGTAATAAAAAAACAAAGAAGGTGAAGGTTTGCAGTGTGATCTATGCAAAAAAGGTGAATGCTCTGATGGTAAAGATTGTCTTTTGCTCCCGGCGGGTGACCTAAGTTTATACAAAGAAGAGGACACGGCAATTCACCGGGCTGCATCTTTAATTGAAGCTGAGCATTACATGAAAAAAACCCGGGTGGAAGAGCTGATCCTTTTCAGCCGGGAAATGGGCTATGAAACCCTGGGGGTGGCATTTTGTAAAGGGCTTTTTAATGAAGCCAGGGTGCTTTGTTCTTACCTGCGCAAGCACTTTAAAGTTTACAGTGTTTGCTGCAAAGTGTGCGGCACACCAAAAGTGAAGCTTAAACTGCCCCGGCTAACTGAAGATGAAAAGGAAGTAATGTGTAACCCCCTGGCCCAGGCCAGGGCTTTAAAAGACAACCATACCGATCTCAATGTAACGGTGGGGCTTTGCATTGGACATGATATTTTATTTAACAAACATTCTAAGGCCCCGGTTACCACGCTTATTGTCAAAGACCGGGTACTGGCCCATAACCCGGCCGGGGCCCTTTATACCGGTTATTATCATAAGCTTTTGCAGTCTTGAGTGCTTGCATCATCATTAACTATTCTTAAAAAGCGCTTTAAAAAGGTTTTTTATAGTCTTGCTTGCTAACATCTCAGTCCCTGCCATTTACAGCCCTGGTTAAATATTGCAGGCCACCGGCAAAAATGGGTTAAGGTATAATGTTTTACCGGTTTAGATGCCGGTGGTTTTCGTGACTTCATTTCATCATCAGCTAAAACTAACAGATTTAAATATCCTGTGTTAAAATTAGATTACTGAAAGAAGAAACCTTACCATTACCAGGTTCTGTTTCTCTAATAAGAATCTTTTATGAAAGGGAATGAACCATGCCTGGCAGCGTGAAAAATATACTGGAAGTATTATTTGAAAACAGTATATATGGCATTTACCTGCTCGATGAAAAGGGTGCCCTGGTTTATAAAAATGCCATTGTTTCTATATTGATAGACTTAGAGACTGAAAAAGTGCTGCAAGATAAAATAGTTTCTGAAGCTGGTGATGGCTTTACGACCTTTAAAACCCCACAAGGGGTAGTTGCAGTTGAGTATAAAAGGGTGCGCTTACCTGAAGCCTTTTATTATTTTGTGACAGTATCAGATATCGATTACTCCAGGAAAGCTAATATTGAAAATCATATTTATAAAAAAATGCTGAATTCGGTTCAAGATGCTCTTTACCTGGTTAACGAAAGCGGAGAGGAGCTTTTTTATAATCAAAACATAGAGCGCTACGAAAAGTCTTACAGGGAAAAGATGCTGGAAGAGTTGATGGCTGTGTTTAAAAATAAGCAACCTGTCCTGGAAAAATACCGGCGGTTTATGACCATAGATCACCGGGAAGTGCATTTTATCTCCAGTTATATTCCAGTACAATTCGAAGGAGAAGTTGTTGCCGTATATTCGGTGAACAAGTATATAACAAAAATCAAGCAGTTATTGGATCAAGCTTTTGAGCTTCAAAAACAGCTTCATAGCTGCAGAAATGATCAGAGCGTTAATGGAACTAACTACACCTTCAGTGATCTAGTCGGTAATAGTAAGGCAATTAAATCATTAATCAAGAAGGCAAAAAAACTCTCTTTATCCGATGTGCCAGTTTTAATCTATGGTGAGACCGGCACCGGCAAGGAGCTCTTTACCCAGAGCATGCATAACTACGGCTTTAAATCCAAAGAACCATT
>PWMM01000234.1 GCA_003558195.1 Syntrophomonadaceae bacterium | reverse complement strand
GGGCCCCCATTTCTTTCAGGTAAACAATCATTTCCCGCAGTGCATCCGGGTGGGTTGATCCCGGGTAAGGATCGGCGGTGTTAAAATTTGGTTTAAGCAACACTTCTTTTCCTTTGACGGGGTTAAATTTTAGCAGTTCAATGCTGCGGCGCAGCGCTTCACGTCTCGAATTAGATTTGACCAGGGTCACTTTTGTCAATTCGCTTTCATTTGTCATAGCAAATCATCCTTCCTGTTATATGATTTCAGCTGGATTTCCGGTTTAATTGGACCACCTGGCATTTTTATAACCCTTTATACTTCTTCGCAGCAGTCAAAACGCAGTGGCGGCTACAATAACGAAAGTAGTAAGGTAAACCAGATTTTTATCCTTCTGAATTACTGGTCCTTTTTAAACTGCTCGTGATCTTATGGTGAAGGTTACGCCACCCTTTACATTCACATTAACAGGGGGGCAGGGTGATGTCAAACTTATAGATGATAATCTAAAAACCTCCATTCTTGAATATTTATATACAGGTATAACATTTTACTTTGTGGTAAGCTCAACTAGATCATGCAGCGCTTCTATGATTATATTCGGGTGGGTGTGATGGATCTTATGACCGCCGTCCTGGATGAGAATGTAACTGGCACCGGACAGGGCATTGTAAAGTCTTTCTCCGTCTTTTTCGTGATCAAGCATTTTATCTGAATCCCCAAATATAATGGTTACAGGAATATTTATTTGCTCATAGTCAGGGCTAATAGCATTAACTGAATCATGCATTGCTGAAAGTTCATAAGCAGTAGCTGTGAACTGGCCTGGGCGTAAGTATAAAGATGATATTACCTCAACATATTTTTCGGGCGCTTCTGCAGGGTAAAACGCCTGGCTGTAGATGTTCGGAGCCAAAAAAGTACCGGCAGGTAATACAATAGTGTGGGTTAAAAAGGGACCTATAAAGGGATACTCAGGCAAAGCGTAAAAGCTTTTATCAGGTGGTTCATCAACATAGGCTACCCCTGCTAATGAAATGGCACCCCGGACTTGCCCAGGATAATCTAACAGGTATTGAAGCATAACAGCTCCACCATAAGAATGTCCGATTAATATGGGTTTTTCAATATCTAAGGTTTTGAGAGCTTCATTGATTATTTTTGCCTGGGCTTTAGTTGATAGTTTTTCTGGATCCGAGCAGGAGCTGTAACCGTATCCCGGCCTGTCCAAGGCAATTACATCATAGTAACCGGATAGATCGTCAAAAATGGAGAGGGTGAATTCTTGTAGCGTCCCATCCCTGCCATGAAGCATAACCACGGGAACTCCTGAGCCTGCTCTTACGTAATGAAGACTAATATCTTCATTTTCCAGCGATACAAATTTACCGGCTGGCGGATAATTACTTTCTATTACCTTTGTTTTGAAGTGGGTAAATAAAAATAAAGCAACAAAAACAAATATCAGTAGAATCATTAGCCTGTATAATAGGTGAGGAAACAAGTAAAACCCTCCTTACATGAATAGCCCGGGCATATTGCCCGCTGCGTCAATTCAATCTGGACACGATTGAGGCCGCCGGTTTATGTTTATGCCCATTATTATACCGTATCTTATTTATTTCATTACTATGACATTATGAACTGGTGATCGGGTTAATCAATGATCTTGCAGACCTAACATCTCCCCTGATGCTAATTTTCGGTGATTACCATCTTCTTGCCAACAACTGGATTCATGCAGAATTCCGTGATTTTTCTTGAAAACCTCTGTTATAATAATAGTGTAGCTTAAAAAGTTGAGTTCGGCAGGATGATGGTGATGGTAGATAAACACAGGAATAAGCTCTCTGAAGAAAATAAAACTGCAATTAAAGACAAAACTAAGGAACAACTACAGGTGAATCCTTATATTTTATTTGCATTTGTTCATGGTTCATTTCTTGAAAACGAGCTGCCCTTTCATGACATCGATATTGCTTTATTTTTGGAAGAAGGTAATTGTAGCTTCGACTATATGGATTTTTGTTTGGATCTTTCCAAGCAGTTAAGTTCTCTTGCAGGGATTAAGGTAGACGTTTATGCGTTAAACAATAGCAGTATAGAATTTTGCTATGAAGCAGCCAGGGGAGTAGCTATTATTTGCAAAGGATGAGGATGCTTGTTTTGATTTTATAGAAAAAACCCGGCTTCAGTATTTCGTTTTAAAGCCCATCCTGGAAGAAAACTTAAAAGATCTTTTACACCTTTCCCGATAATATGCGATGTCAAGACGGCGGTGTTTTTGAAAACATTCTGGGGCAAGAGACCTGTTCATTTGTCCCAAATCCTATGGAGGTTATAAGATGGGTATTTTAGCCTGGATTGTAGTTGGATTAATTGCCGGATTGCTGGCAAATGTGATCATTGGAGGAGGCAGCGGTTTGATCGGAAACATCATCATCGGTATTATTGGCGCGCTGGTTGGAGGGTGGCTTTCTACCGCAGTGCTGGGCCTTCCTTATGATGTCACCGGGATAAATCTGACTTCGATACTGGTAGCAACTGGAGGAGCAGTCGTGGTCTTGTTCATTGCCGGTTTACTCAGACGGTAACTGCTTTATGGCCTTCCTTTAAACCATACCATGAAAAAAGGGTGACCGGTACTGAAGCACAAAATTGTTGACGCCCACTGTGATACTGTAGGATTATTCCAGGAAAACAGCGGTTACGATTTCTACGCCCGCAACGACAAATACCACATTGATCTGCCCCGTTTAAAAGAAAGCGGTATCTTCCTGCAGTTTTTTGCTCTCTACATCACGGAAGAATGCAAGCCGGTCGGTTCACTGGCTTACTGCCTGCAGATGCTAAACAGCTACTATGAAACCATGCAGCGGTTCCCGGGTGAGCTGCGGACCATTTACACGAAAACTGATTTAAAAAATGCTTTAAACAGTTCCAAGCCTACCGCCCTTTTAAGCGTAGAAGGTGGTGAAGCCTTGGAAGGCGAGCTGGCAGTCCTGCGCATGCTCTTCCGGCTTGGTGTCCGGGCCCTTGGCCTGACTTGGAACCAAAAGAACCAGCTTGCCACCGGCATTGGCGAAGAAGATCCCCACAGCGGCTTAACTCCCTTTGGCAGGCAGGTAATCCGGGAAATGAACAGGCTCGGCATGCTCGTAGATCTGG
>PWMM01000304.1 GCA_003558195.1 Syntrophomonadaceae bacterium | reverse complement strand
CCAGGAAGTAGAGTTCTGCGCGGAAACCGAGCATCGCGGCGTCGCCCAACCGAAGGAATCCGGTGATCGTTCCGTAGATCACCAAGCCAATGGCGCCTAGCAGCGCCCACTGCAACGCAGTCGGCCCCTGCTTCATTCGGAGAATCGCCACGGCGAGCAGCATCATGTTGATCACGTCGGTTGGTCCAATGGCGATGCCCATGACGCGAGTCGCGAGGTCCGGCATCAGGCGTCCGACCGTGAGGAATTGCACCGCAAGCAATAGGTACAGCAGGATGATCGGGCGTCTCACAAGATGCAGGGTGATAGCTAACAGAAATATCCCTGCCGCAACAATCTGAAATAAAGATGTCATATTATTCTAATTATTAAGCTCAGTTGCCTTGAAGGGTTCATATATTTTCTTGTTTTCGGCAAACCCGCGCCATTTCCTTGCTGCGCCAAAACCCTCTCCGCTAAATAATTGGTCAAATAACATTAAGGCATCATTCCTTGAATAAAGGTCATTTTTTACCTGCGGCCAAATATCGAAATCCTCTCGGCATACGCGCCCTGTGATTCGCACTGTAATTGACTCCATTCCCAAGGCACTGGCAACGGCCAATCTGTGCTGGCCCCAAAGTGCCCACCAGCACCACTCGCCATCGCTTCGGGACATCACCAGACCAACGGGGTCGCCGTCTGCACCCGGATGCGCCTTATACCCTACTCTATGGATTGACCGAAGCAGATTAGCGAGACGGGACGTCTCGATGTCCAATTTTCGCTCCGTTACTGGTCCTGACCATGCCCAACCATCTTCGACTCCAACGGATTGTTTCAGCTTTTTGTTGTGTGCACGAATGACCTTGGCTTGTGCATCCGTTCTTTCTTTAATATCTCCTCTTTCCCAAGGGAGTAAAATCCCATACGGGGGGTATAAACCCAAGGTCAACGTACCCTCGTCGTGCATACCCACCACATCCGCAGCGCTTCTACATACAACGGTGTCATAGAATTCTTTGAGAACGCCTCGAATCCCTGTTTCATAAGTTTTCGAAACCAATCCTTCTTTTGCGGCCAAGACAAACGGATGCTCAGAATCTGGTCCGAATCGAAACCATGGGTTGCCTCTACAACGCTCTATTTGTATCCTCGCTCGCGCAGGCTGTGTGTTAACATGATAAAATATGCTTCTTGCGTCAGAAACATTTTCAATAGGTTTAAGACCTCCCTCTTTCAAGGAGATTATTCTATATCCAAGTATTTTCAATGCTGCGTCGCATGGTGCTTTAAGTATTCTGTTTAACATAAGATATCAATTACCTTGATTCGAGAATAGTTTTTAATAATTGGTAATATGCATCTGCGACAGCACCTATTTGAAATTTTTCCTCTGCTCTTCCTCTCAGGCCTCTCCCTATTTCCTCAAGACGATCCTGATCCTCAATCAATTCAATTATTTTTTCTGCCAATTGGTTGACATCATTAATGTCCACTAGGCATCGAGAATCGCCGATCACCCAAGGTACCGCGCCAGATCGTATACCGCCAAGTACTGGCAAGTTGCGTGCCATAGCTTCGGCTATCACTATTCCAAAAGATTCCTCTCTTGAAGGGTGCACCATTATGGATGCCTGATCATATTCACCTATAAGTTCTTCGTTATTTATATTTCCTTTAAAATGAATTCCATCCCCAAGTCCCCCTCGTTTTACATTGCCCGCAAACTCTCCGTCGTTTTCATACCCCGTTCCCAGTAGTATCATCTCGTAATGCGGGAAGTGTTTCCGAATCTTCTGGAACGCATAAACCAGTGTAATTACGTTTTTTAGTTTTCCAGATCCGTTATTTACTGCGATAATGAATGGCTTTCTGGCGCTATGATCGACTGACTTAAACCATTCCGTACCGAGTGGATTGGGAATTATGACCGACTCTTTTTTGTACCATGATCTAATTTTTTGATCGATGTATGGTGATACCGATACCAGATGTTTGGCTTTTAAGAGACAGTGCACCTGCATTGCCATACGCAAAACTCGATATTTATCTGGCATCAAAGATAGGATTTTGGGAGCCCAATCATGCACTGTAATCAAAACAGGGATGGCTGTTTGCATTGATCCCAGAGAATATTCATAGGTGTGATGTGCATTTATAATTTCGATATCGGAGTCATTTATGTGATTTCTGATTAACGTCCGCTCTGCTTTAAAATAGTCTTTTGCTCTTTGTCTTGCTCGGCTCCGATATGGTAATAGAGTTAGTCGCGACTTATCTCCCAAAAACTTCAATGGTTTTGTCGCTGCAGGATGAAATGTAACCATATCAAGGTATTGCACAGATTCATGAAGTTCTAATGCGATATTGGTTATGTTTTGTTTTGGGGTTCGCAAAGAGCTAGTCTCTGGCGCCGACTTAGTGGACCCTATTAATTGTAAATCAAATGCTTTTATAATTCTCGAAGGGTCAATTTTTCCAGCAATAGCAAGTCGCATTACAAAGCCTCGTGAGCTATGGGCTTGGCCAGTTTCGAGTAACGACAGAAATTTCCGAGTCAACCACCACATCGTCATGGAAGAACGGAAGATATGGAAATACGGCAACTCCTTCGTCGCGCCACGCACGTAATCTACGAACATTCTCAAAAAGGGACGCCACCCGATGGGCCTGGGTATGTCGATCGAGAACGTAGTCTGCAGCAGCCTGCCCCATTGCGGTGCGCTCCTCCGGTGTCCAGGATAGAACGTCTTCAATGGCATCCATGAGTCCCTTTTCGTCACTGAGCACCCAGTGGACACGGTCCTGCAGCAGCAGCTCGACTCCGGGCACACGGACATCGACGATGGGCACCCCGCTCGTCATCTGGATGAAGGGTCGGTTCGAGGTGTAATACCGCTCCTGTGAAAACGGAATGCCCCCTACCACGACTCGTGCTGAACGAACGGCATTCGCTTGCTGCGCGAACGGGACACTGCCACAAGCCGATGGGAGATAATCCCATCCTTTGCCGTAGATCGCGAATCGCTTGCCGAATTGTCTGGATAAGCGTTCAACCACCTGAGTCCGGCGTTTTCCGAACCAGTGGTAAGGACGTAGTGGATTACGACTCATATTGCGTGAACCGACGAACGCCACGTCGAATTCCTTTTCGCTATCGTCCATCCGTTCTTGCGCTGAT
>PWMM01000230.1 GCA_003558195.1 Syntrophomonadaceae bacterium | reverse complement strand
GGGGCAATGGGATCAGCTTTGGCTAAAGGTATTGTTAAGCGAGTGGGTATGGATCCAACCCAGGTTTATCTTTATGATTTAAACCCGGAAAGGGTAGAAGAGCTGGTTCTAGAATTAAATGCAGTAGGGGTAAAATCTCTTGAAGAGATGATTCCTCATTGCCAGCAAATATTTATTGCCGTTAAACCGCAGGATATAGAGAGTTTACTTTATTCGATCAAAGATCTGGTCCGGGAAGGTCAGATATTTTCCTCAATTGCTGCAGGTATTACCATTAGCTTTATACAAAGCTGCTTGCCTTCTTATAGTAAAGTGATTCGCTTGATGCCAAATACTCCCTGTCTTTTAGGAGAAGGAACAATTGCGATAAGTGCCGGTGATAACGTTACTTCCGAAGAGCGAAATGATATAGAAGAACTGCTTGAATCAATGGGTAAAACTATCCGGATACCCGAGTACCTGATGGATGCAGCCACGGGCTTAAGCGGAACCGGACCCGCATACGTCTTTTTATTTATTGAAACCATGATTGATGCCGGTGTTGCAGTAGGTTTCCGCCGGGATGTTGCTTCTGAAATGGTAATTCAAAATGTAATTGGATCAGCTCGAATGCTCCAGGAAAACAGCAAGACTCATCCAGCAGAGCTCAGAAATTCTGTTACCTCGCCGGCTGGAACAACTACGGCAGCCATGAATGTTTTAGAAGAATTCGGTTTCAGGAGTTGCCTGCTTAAATCGGTGATAGCTGCGACTGATCAGGCTGAGAAGTTGCGCCGTGGCAAATAATACTGCCAGTAATATCCCAAACCCCTGCCGGGTCGTTGTAAAAGTAGGAACCCGGCTTTTAACCCATAATACCGGGAAATTGAACCTGGGCTACATGGAAAAGTTGTCCAGGGTACTGGCCGATTTACACAACCAGGGGCATGAACTAATCCTGGTTTCATCAGGTTCAGTTGGAGCCGGACGGGGCAGGCTCAATCTTAACAGGGCTCCAATTTCCATTCCCGAAAAACAGGCTTTGGCTGCTGTAGGGCAGGGGTTATTGATACAAATCTATGAAAAACTATTTGCTGAGTATGGCCTTATTGTAGGGCAAATTTTGCTGACTAGAACTGACCTGGTCAGTAGAAGGCGCTACATTAATGCTTGTAATACGGTATTAACCCTCTTGAAGATGGGGGTTATTCCAATAATCAATGAAAATGATTCAGTTTCAACAGAAGAGCTAAAGTTCGGTGATAACGACCGCCTATCGGCCCTGGTAGCAGGTTTAAGTGATGCCCACTTACTGGTTATATTAACAGATATCGATGGATTATATAATAAGAACCCCAGGCGTTTTAATGACGCAGAAATTATACCTTTTGTAGAGAAAATAGATGATAATATTAAAGCCGGAGCAGAGAATTCACACGACAATCTCGCTACCGGAGGTATGATTACCAAGCTGCAAGCCGCAGAGGTGGCAATAAGTTCTGGCGTGGCCATGTACATAGTTAATGGTTATGATCCCGCAGTTTTATCCAGGCTTGTAAGAGGAGAACACAGTGGGACTTATTTTAGGCCCCAGCAACATTTTTTAAACAGGCGAAAACGCTGGATTGCTCATGGTTTGGTACCACAAGGATCTATAATCATCGACAAGGGAGCCTGTGATGCCATCTGTTCTGAAGGGAAAAGCTTGCTGCCGGTAGGGGTGATCGGCGTGGAAGGTTCTTTTAGCGAAGGTGATTTACTTTCCGTTAAAGATAATGAAGGTAACGAGCTGGCCCGGGGAATAACTAATTTCTCCTCCGAGGAACTGTCCTGGATCCAAAAAAGAAGTAGCTTTGATATAGCAAAAATGATTGAAAGACCGGTGGCTGAAGAAGTAATTCACAGAGATAACCTGGTCTTGTTCTAAGAAAGGCAAACGAGATAGAATCCCAGCCCTAGCCTGCTTGATCTTAAAGCATTGTACCGGCATTTTTCCTTTGCTTTCTAAGGCTTGCTTTAAGAAACGACAAATCACCCCTATAATTTTACTATTATTCGAGATCTGCTATAGAATCATGTAGGATAATCAAATGTTATAACTTAGCATAAGTATGCTGTTACTTAAAGGCTTGCTAATAATTACCCATGAGGAGCTGATCCAATTATGAATGCTGAAGTTATGTCTAAATGTGAAAAAGCCAGGCAGGCGGCATCAACATTAGCAGCTTGTTCAACAACACAAAAAAACAGCGCCCTGGATAGTATTGCCGATTTCTTAGAAAAAAATATTAAAAATATACTTGAAGCCAATAAACTTGATTTAGACCGCCTTGAGAAAGAGGATCACTACACTGAAGCTTTTCGCGATCGTTTACTTTTGAATGAAGCGCGGATTTTTGAAATGGCTCAAGGGCTTCGTGAAATCTCTGTTTTAAAAGATCCCATCGGTGAAGTTACTAAAATGTGGAAACGCCCTAATGGTTTAGAAATTGGCCAAACCAGGGTTCCCATCGGTGTTATAGCGATAATTTATGAAGCCCGACCTAATGTCACGGTTGATGCTTCGGGTTTAACCCTAAAAGCCGGTAATGCTGTAATACTGCGTGGCAGCTCTGAGGCCTTGCATTCTAATAGAGCCCTGGTGAAATTAATCCGTCAGGGGTTACTAGATGCGGGTTTACCTGAAGATTCTGTGGCCTTGATTGAAGATAGCGATCGTGCTGCTGTTCAGGATTTATTAAAAGCTAACCAGTACCTTGATTTACTCATTCCCAGGGGCGGTCCGTCGCTCATTGAAACAGTCATCAATAACGCCTCTGTGCCGGTAATCCAGACTGGTGCCGGTAACTGTCATATTTACGTGGACGATAATTCTGATCTCGATAAAGCATTGGCAATCGCAATAAACGCCAAGGTTCAACGTCCTGGAGTTTGTAATGCCATGGAGACATTGCTTGTACATCAAGATGTAGCTGATGATTATTTAACCAAATTAATTCCAGCTCTAGAAAAAAAGGGCGTTGAGATCAGGGGATGTCCTCAAACAGTCCAATATTCAACTAATATTAAACCAGCTGTTGACGAAGATTGGAACACAGAGTTTCTCGATTTAATTTTAGCGGTTAAGGTAGTTGAAAATATAGATCAAGCTGTTGAACACATTAACAAACATGGAACAGGCCATTCTG
>PWMM01000314.1 GCA_003558195.1 Syntrophomonadaceae bacterium | reverse complement strand
TTATGGGTCTGCATGATCACGCCGTCGCAGCGGCGTACACACTCACCCGCCCGCCACAGCTCCAGCGCTTGGCGGAACCCGCCCGCGAGCAACAGCACCTCGACGCTGCGGGTGTCGGTCACCACGTCGTAGTCCCACGTGGGGCTGTCGCGGAGTATGTCGCCGCCGAACACCACCTGGACGGCGTTGGCCACCTCCGGGTCGTTGGTGTGGAACACCAGGGTCTTGGCCTTGGTGGGGCGGGCGTAGGTGGCGCCCTTCCGGCTGGTGGCCTCCACGCCACGCCCGACGGTGATGGTGCCCAGCCGCGGGATGCGGCTGTTGAGTACCTGTTCGCTGATCATGGGGTGTCCCTCCCGGGGTTGCCGCGGGCGAACGCGCCACGCGGGTAGCTCATCAGCAGCCGCCGGACGGCGGCGTGCCGCTTGGGGCGTGGCGTGCGATCACGCCAGCCCGGCCGGTGTGCCACCCACCCGTGTGGGTACAGCACGACGATCCCGGCGGGTGTGGCGTCCACCGCCACGGCGTACACCGCTTCGGCGTCCGTCGTGGGTAGGGCGTCCACACGTGACAGCGCGACCCGCCCGGAACGGGTCAGGTCGCGCGCGTCGTTGGCCTGCATGGTGGGGCAGGCTGCCCGGTCGATCCACACCACCCCGCGCTCACAGCTTCCCGGCGCGGAGCTTGGTGGCCAGCCCGTAGGCGTAGGTCTTGGACTTGCCCATCGCCTTGCCGGCCTGGTCGTAGCTGATCGGATCGGCACCCGTGGCGGCCTGGTCGATCAGCTCGGCCAGGCGCCGCGTCTCCGCAGCCACCCGCTCGTCGCGGGCCTGCTGTTCGGCCTCCAGCCGGCGGCGCTGTGCCACGATGGCGTCGAGGCGGGGGTCGATGGTGGTGGCGCTGCTCATGGGGTCCCTCCCGGGGTAGGCGTGCCCCCCACGTTACCGCAGCGCGTACACCTCGGCTACACGACGAGGGCGCCCCACGTGGCGGGGCCGACGATCAGGTCCGCGGACCCGTCGGCCGCCCCGGTGCCCGTGGCCTCCTGGAACGCGCCGAGCGCCGCGCGGGTGTGCCGGCCACCCACCTCGTCGGGGATGCCCCGGTCGAAGGTGTTGGCGGGCGGGTACCCGCGGGCGGCGAGTAGGGCCTGGACGGTGCCCACCACGCTGCCACGGACCACCCCGCGGTCGAACCGCATGACGCGGACGGTGCCCAGCGCCTCGGACCACGTGGCGGCGCCCGCGATGTAGTCGGCCACGGCGGGCGCGGAGGGCCGGCCGGTACGGCGGGTGCGCTGGAAGCGGCCCAGCGCGTCACGGGTACCTGGCCCACCGATCCCGTCGGGCTTCCCGGCGCGGTCGAACGAGCCTGCGGCGCGGAAGCGGCGGGCCGCCATCAGCGACTGGAGGGTGCCGACGGGGCCGGTGGTGACACGCACCCCGCGGGCCGACAGGTCCACGACGGACAGCTGGCCCACCAGGGCCTCCTTCGACAGCCGGGCGGGCGGGGTGGTCGGCGGGGTGGGGGCCTCGGGCTCGCGGCGGAAGTCGCCCACCCGGGCGCGGAGGGTCGCCAGCGTCAGCGCCTCGCCGGCCTTGGGCGTCAGCTCCACGTGGGCGTGGTCCAGGTGGGGGTGGACCCCCCGGTACGGCTCACCCTCCGGGGCGCGCTTCGCGGACCAGATGGTGCGGTCAAAGATGACCAGCTGTACCCCGAGCCCTTCGGCGTGTGGCGCCAGCGCCGCCAGGTAGGCGTACATGGCCCGGTGGCCCGCCGCGGTGGTGGGGATACCGCAGTCCACGGCGCGGCCACAGGCGTGAATGGACAGCGAGCTTGCGCCGCGCACCTGGCGGCAGTTGTAGATGCCCAGGCTGGTGCCGTCGGGGACCGACTCCAGGTAGTGGGCCAACAGGGCGCGGGCACCCGGCTGTGGGCCGCCAGAGCAGTCCGAACAGCTGTGCCACGGCGCCAGGCTCGGGATCGTGACGCTCACGCCAGGCTCCCCTCTACCCCCCCGCCGGGGTTGGCGTACACGTCGGCCAGGTCGTCGTCCGCGCCGCCCTCCAGCGCGTTCGATCCCTCGCCTCGGTCGGTGGCGTTCCAGCTCGACTCGGGCGCTTCCGCCAGGTCGCCGGTGTCCTGATCCGTCACAGGTCCCTCCTTGGTGGTGCCGTCAGCGTAGGTCACGGCGGGCGCGGCGCACCTGATCCTGCGCCCGTAGCTCCTGTCGGTACAGGGCGCGGCGCACCCGTTGGGTCCACCACACGTCCAGCCACGTCAGCGCGCTGGTGACCGCCAACAGCCACACGAACACGGTGACGGCGGCGCGGACGGGGGGGTTGGCGCCGAGCAGGATCAGCCACCCCACCCCCACCATCGCCAGCGTCACCACGGCCTTGGCGGCGCGTAGGTGGGCGGATCGCACCAGCGCCAACGCCACGTCCCGCCGGCCGTTCGGGTAGTGGCGCGCCGCCCGCCACGACCGCGAGGCGTCCACCACCAGGCTGACCACGACGGGCACGAGGGCCACCGTCACCAGGGTGGCCACCGTCAGCGCGACCAGGTCACCCCTCATCGTCAGGCTGGGCACGGTAGGCGGCCAGCTCCGCGGCCAGCACCGCCAGCCGTGCCGACACCGCCTCCGGGCTTAGGTCGTCGGTGTCGGTGTGGCGTACCGGGGTGGGGCCGAGCTGGACCTTGGCGCGCTCTAGGCGAAGGGTGGCCAACGCCAGCTCGGTGTCGCTGTGGCGCCGCTGTGGGGTGGGGTAGGCCATCGCAGTCACGACCCGCCCCGGTGAACAGCCGCCTCGGTGACGTTGAGCGCGTCGAGCGCCACACCACGCCACCGCTCCCGTTCGTGTTCCACCTTGGCCAGCTCGTCGGAGCACCGCTCGACCACCGCGTCATGGGACCGGCGGGCCACCAGGTCACCGCGCAGTAGTAGCACGATGATCAGCGCCAACACCGCCGGCCCGGTCAGCGCCCCGAGGGCTTCACCGACCGACACCAGCTCCGCGTTTGCCTGTGCGACCACGACCACCCGTTACGCCTTGGGCTTGGTGGAGGTGTTGGCCGTGGCCAGCCCGGCGGCGCCGAGGCCGATGGCGCCAGCCACCCACATGACCCACTCGCGGGCGTCGCCGCCCTGCCACACGTCCATGGCGATCAGCGCCA
>PWMM01000148.1 GCA_003558195.1 Syntrophomonadaceae bacterium | reverse complement strand
TGATGAAGACCGTTTTGTTATTGCCCAGGCAAACGCCAAGCTTGATGCAGATGGTCGTTTTTCCAGTAACCGGGTTATCTGCCGCTATTACTACGACACGGTTATGCGTCATCCTAATGAAGTGGATTACATGGACGTTTCCCCAAAACAGCTGGTCAGTGTGGCAACTGCATTGATCCCCTTTTTAGAGAACGACGATGCCAACCGGGCCCTGATGGGCGCCAACATGCAGCGCCAGGCGGTGCCCTTACTTCAAACCGAGGCTCCTTTCGTGGGGACCGGGTTGGAGAGTAAGGCCGCTATAGATTCAGGGGCGGTAGCGGTATGCTTGTCAGATGGTGAAGTGGTGCGGGTAACCAGCAAGGAAATTTTTGTCCGCCGTGACGACAGCGATGACAATCGAAACTTTTATATCAACGGCCGGACCAGGGAACGTTTTGAAAAAGATCGCGTTCCCGGTTTTGACGGGCAGATTGATGTTTACAGCCTGCAAAAATTTAAACGTTCCAACCAGGGCACCTGCATTAATCAGCACCCCATTGTTAAGAGGGGTCAAAAAGTAAAGGCCGGCGAGGTTATCGCCGACGGCTCCTGCACTAATATGGGCGAGATTGCTCTTGGCCGTAATGTGCTGGTCGCATTTATGCCCTGGGAAGGTTATAACTATGAGGACGCCATCTTGATCAGTGAAAAACTGGTTAAGGAAGATGTCTTTACTTCCATACATATTGAAGAGTATGAATCAGAGGCCCGGGATACCAAGCTGGGCCCGGAAGAGATCACTCGCGATATCCCCAACGTCGGTGAAGAAGCCTTAAAAGATCTTGACGGAAGGGGCATTATCCGGATCGGGGCCGAAGTCAGGGCCGGCGATATTTTGGTGGGCAAGGTAACTCCTAAGGGAGAAACGGAATTGACTGCCGAAGAGCGCCTCCTGCGGGCAATATTTGGTGAAAAAGCCCGGGAAGTACGAGATACTTCCCTGCGTATACCACACGGTGAATCAGGTATCGTGGTTGATGTGAAGGTATTTAACCGGGAAGATGGAGATGAACTCTCTCCGGGAGTTAATCAACTGGTCCGGGTTTACGTGGCTCAGAAAAGAAAAATATCTGAAGGAGATAAGATGGCCGGTCGCCACGGCAACAAGGGGGTTATCGCCCGTATTTTGCCGGAAGAAGATATGCCCTTTTTACCGGACGGGACTTCTCTTGATATCGTGCTCAACCCGCTGGGAGTGCCTTCGCGGATGAACATCGGGCAGGTTTTAGAAGCTCACCTGGGCTGGGCGGCCAGTGTCCTGGGTATTAGTATTGCTTCACCGGTATTTGACGGGGCATCCGAAGAAGATGTTTTTGATTGTTTCCGGGAAGCCAACCTGCCGGAAGATGGTAAGACCCTTCTTTATGACGGTCGTACCGGTGATCCATTTGATGAAAAAATCACGGTTGGTTATGTTTACATGCTCAAACTGGCTCACCTGGTTGATGACAAGATCCATGCCCGCTCAACCGGACCTTACTCGCTGGTTACCCAGCAGCCCCTGGGCGGTAAAGCCCAGTTTGGCGGTCAGCGTTTTGGAGAAATGGAAGTTTGGGCTCTCGAAGCTTACGGTGCAGCCTATACTCTCCAGGAAATCCTTACTGTTAAATCTGATGATGTGGTTGGCCGGGTTAAAACCTATGAGGCTATTGTTAAAGGTGAAAATATTCCTGAACCAGGTGTGCCTGAATCGTTTAAAGTTCTGGTTAAGGAATTGCAAAGCCTTTCTCTTGATGTCAGGGTTTTAAGTGAAGAAACCGGTGAGGTGGAAATTAAAGAAGCTGAAGATGAAGGCGACTACCGCCGTCTTGATGTAAATATAGAAGGCATGGAGTCAGATGAAGATGATCTGGATCGCTTCATCTATAAGAAAGAGAGTAAAAAGCAAGCTTCAAAAGATGAAGATGAAAGTGAAGAAGAAGCTGAAGATGAAAGTGAAAGTGAAGAAGAAAAAGAAAGCGGTGATCAGCGAAGTGAAACGGAGAGCTATTCTGATCCGCTAAAGTTAGAAGAAGGTAAAGTGGAAGAAGTATCTTTAGATCAGCTTGAAGAACTTGAAGATGAAGACGAAAATGAAGATGATAGGGATCCTGAATCACCTGGGAAGAGGAGAAGTCAGGATAGCGATGAAGAGGAAGAAAAAACCGAAGAGCTGGAAGAAGATGAAGAAAGCATCTACTAGTAGCACAGGTTAAAACCTGGCGAAAGGAGAGATCTTTTTGTTGGATGTTAATAACTTTGATGCCCTGAAAGTCGGGTTGGCATCTTCAGAACAGATCAGGGCCTGGTCAAGAGGCGAGGTTAAAAAGCCCGAAACTATCAATTACCGGACTTTGAAGCCTGAGCGTGAGGGACTCTTCTGTGAAAAAATATTTGGGCCGCAAAAAGACTGGGAATGCCATTGCGGGAAATACAAACGGGTTCGCTACCGCGGGATCGTTTGTGACCGTTGCGGGGTTGAGGTGACCAGGGCCAAAGTGCGCCGGGAGAGAATGGGCCACATTGAACTGGCTGCCCCGGTTTCTCATATCTGGTATTTCAAAGGAATTCCCAGCCGGATGGGGCTACTGCTTGATATGTCACCGCGGTCCCTTGAAAAAGTGCTATATTTTGCCGCATATGTGGTGATTGATCCCGGTGACACATATCTTAGTGATAAACAGCTTTTAACCGAAGCAGAATACCGGGAGTATTTTGATAAATACCAGGCTCTTTTTAAAGCCGGGAAAGGTTTTAAAGCCGAAATGGGCGCTGAAGCCATCAAGAAGCTTTTACAACGCCTGGATTTGGAAAAAATTGCCCAGGATTTACGAGAGGAACTGCTTAATTCCAGTGGTCAGAAAAAGGTTCGGGCTATCAGGCGCCTGGAAGTAGTGGAAGCGTTCCGCCAGTCAGCCAATGACCCTTCCTGGATGATTCTTGATGCCATCCCGGTGATCCCGCCTGATTTGCGGCCTATGGTTCAGCTTGACGGGGGCCGCTTTGCTACCTCGGACTTGAATGATTTATACCGCAGGGTGATTAACCGCAACAATCGCCTGAAAAGGCTTTTAGACTTAGGGGCCCCGGACATCATTGTCCGGAACGAGAAGAGGATGCTCCAGGAAGCTGTGGATGCTTTAATTGATAACGGACGCCG
>PWMM01000341.1 GCA_003558195.1 Syntrophomonadaceae bacterium | reverse complement strand
TTTTGATCTTACCGTATCAACGGATCCTGCCGCGACACCTGTTGAACCGATTGATTCACCCCCGCCGGACCCGCAACCTCCTGAGCCGCCGCCAGCAGAGCCAGCTGAACCAGCTGAGCAGGTTGGAACCGATGAAGACCTTTTAAGCCAGGAAGAAACCAGGGTTTCTGAAGGACCAAATTATTTGTACCTTTATTTAGGGCTTGGGGCTTTATTAGTGATGTTTTTAACTACCATGGGCTATTTATACCGGGATAAGCTTAACCTTTTTGCTCCTACAAAATCAATCAAGGCTATATCTGGTCATTTTGCCGGGCAGCAAATCAAATTGAAAAAAAATCAGTTGAAAATTGGTCGCGATGCAACTGAAAATCAACTAATTTATCCAGAGTCTTTCAGCAAGATTAGCCGCAAGCACTGTGTTTTGGAGTATGATCAAGCTACCGGTAATTTTACCTTGATCGACTTTTCCTCAAACGGGACTTTTCTGGCTACTGGTGAAAAATTGATCAGTGGCAAAGCTTATACCTTAAAACCGGGTGAAAAATTTTACCTTGCTGACCCGAAAGAGCTTTTCGAAGTTGAGTAGAGGGAGGGTAAAAGGTTGTGTGCAGGCTGTTTAATTCATTTAACATAAATAGAATTAAGTTGCGAGGTGGGGAAAAGAAAGTTTCCATGACCCTATCTTTGCTAATCACCTGTTTAATCCTGACGCTATTGGTGTTGCAATTAATCATACCTGCGGAGAAACCTTTTTTTACAGGCACGCTGGCTACCGATGAGCTTCCAAGGATCGAAGACGGTGATGATCTGCTCGCTCCTGTTAGCAAAGAGAAAACCTTAGGTAATTTTGCCCCTTCTGATTTACGGCGCATACCTGACTACCTGAGCATGGAAGGCAGGGTAATGTATCTAAGGGCTGTTCCCCTTGAACATTTGGAGCTAATGTGGCGAGCCGCAGATAGAGACAACGTGGAACTGGTGGTTCGTTCAGCTTACAGAAGTTACAACACCCAGCGTACTTTGTTTAACAATTATGTCAGGGATCACGGTGAAGAAGAAGCAAATCGTTTCAGCGCCAGGCCGGGTCAATCTGAACATCAACTGGGTACAACCGTTGATTTTGGTGGAACTGATGCTGACTTGTCTGCGGCTTTTGCAAATACCGCAGCTGGAAGATGGTTGAGTGCCAATGCCCACAGGTTTGGATTTGTTATGAGCTACCCGGACGGCAAGGAGCAAATTACCGGCTATATTTATGAACCCTGGCATTATCGCTATATAGGGGTTGAAAGTGCATTAGAGTTTAATGCCAGTGGTCTTACTCTAAAAGAATATCTTGAAGCAAAAGAGGTTGCAGCTCCACCTGCTCCGGCTACACCACAACCATCATCACCACCAACATTGCCGCCGCCAGAACCAAAAAGGGACAGCAATGATGAGATTCCTATCAGGAGAATTCACCTGGATCAAAGTGAAATCACCCTGGAGCCCGGGGAAGAGCTGGTGCTTAATGTCAGGGTTATTCCACAGGAAGCAGAAGGACAGGAATTAACCTGGGAATCAAATAGACCCGGAGTGGCCTCGGTAAAGAGCGTAGATCCAAGGACTACGGCTGCCCGTAACCCGCAGGGCCAGGTAACGGCGAAAACAGAAGGGGAAACCAGGGTGATAGTGCGTTCGGCCAGCGACCATTTGATTTTTGACTCCTGCCTGGTTACCGTATCTGCTCTTGCCACTGGAGAAGAAACAGAACAGGATATTTTACCCGATCCGCCAGTTGAACAGGTAGATGTTGCAGACCCTGAAGAAGAGGCCGGTCTTGATAGTGCCCCTGCTGAAGCAGAAGTTGTAACAGATGCCTCCGGGCTTAGCAGACCAGCACTGGTTTTAATCGGTCTTGGTGCTGCGTTATTAATTGGTGCCTTTGCGACTGTCCTGGTCAGGCGTAACAAAAATACAGCTTTAGTGCCGGCAGCTTCTGTTAAAGCGGTTTCAGGCCATTTTGCCGGGCAAACCATTAAGCTAAAAAAAGGACAGCTGGTTATTGGCCGCGAAGCTGCCGAAGCCCAGCTTATATATCCTGAGTCAAACCAACAGATCAGCAGAAAACACTGTATCATCAAATACAACCGTGCTGAAAAGAATTACACGATAATTGATACTTCTACAAATGGGACTTTCCTATCGAATGGTGAGAGACTAACAGCTGGCAAACCCTATATTATAAATCCGGGAGAACGCTTTTATCTTGGCGATCCTAAAGAATTATTTGAAGCCAATTAAAATTAGACTATTCGCTATTTAAGCTTTTAATAATCTTATCGAGCAGCTGCAGTGATGGTGTAAATTCATCAGTGCAGCTTTTATCTAGCATTTGAACGGTTAAATCGAGGTAACCGCTGTAGTTCTCTGCAAAACTCTCATAATCTGTCCCGCTAGATGTATAATAATCGTCCCAGTCGAGAGGTAGCTCTGCATGATTAACTGGAAAAACAGCCGAAATGTAGTATTTTTGATCAGCTGTTATACCCTGGTAAGTATAAAAAAGGCCTTGGTTGGTTACCGGGCCTACATCCTGGACGTATTGCGTTAAATACCTTAAACCACTAGCGGTTTCTGATTCTATAAATTCAGGGTTTGCATAAAACTGCTGTGAAGCGTTAGGCCATGGTAAATAAGGCAGCTCGGTTAAGTTGCCTGTAATAGTTTTTTCTGCTGTTATTATTTTTAATGTTTCAATGGTTTCTTTTGCGTGGTCGCTTAAAACCAGGTACTCATCAAGGGGAAATACTTGAATAATTGGGCTTAAAAATGTGCCGGTAAGCAAGTAATCATCAAATGATAGCAGCTTATGTTCTGGGTATTCAATAAAAGCACCTTCTCCAGATGCATTAATCTTTTCCGATCTGATTTTTTCAGCCACTGAAGCTGGGTAATAAAAAGAAAGATTGCTTGTTTCATAAAAGACTAGTTCCGGCTCCGTTTTGGCTGTATCATCATTATTTAGCTCACTTTCCCTATCACAAGCGGTATTAAATAATAATATAAATACAAATAATCCGGATATTAATAATTTTACCAAGTTTTTGCGCCCCCGTACAGAAAAAGTAGTAATTATTTTAATTATAAATGAGATTAAGAATAATTGTAACACCTTTTGGCTGGTGTTTTTTAAAGTTC
>PWMM01000312.1 GCA_003558195.1 Syntrophomonadaceae bacterium | reverse complement strand
GCCACCAGGCAGATCGCCATCAGGGCGATAACCGTTTCCCCTTTTGTTCCCAGCGAAGCAATCCAGTAAGTATCCTTTTCGTTAGCCACCTGCTTGGAAGTGGTGCCCATGGAGATCAGGGAGTGAGTAGCCGCCACCGCACCGCAGGTAACCATGATGAAAATAGCGGGGTAAAGGCTTCCGGCAGGGCTGGTCCAGCCCACGTAAGCCGGCAGTTCAAAGGAAGGCATCCCGATAATTAAAGCCACGGTTCCTACTGCCAACCCTACTATCAAAATGGCAGTATTCAGGAAGTCACGCGGCTGCAAAAGCGACCAGACCGGGAGCCCGGTAGCAAAAAATGTATATACAACAAAAGCAATCAACCAGTATTCCCAGGACCACTGCACGGGAATACCCTGGCCGATAGTAATGGTGATACCCCATAAAACCATGAAAATAACTGATGTTACAGCCAGGTTCGCACCCTTGATGTAACGCAGGTAACCAAAAATCATGGCCAGGGGAATCAAGGATAAGGTTGGAATAACAGCCGTTGGCGTTGCTTCTAAAGTAGTAGAAATAGTAAAGGCAAAAATAGCGTAAACCAGGATACAGAAGAAAATGAGAATAAGGTTTAGATAAGTTCCAGTCGCTGTTCCGATTTTTTCAACCACGACTGAACCGAGGTTCTTGGCCTTATGACGCATAGAAATGAGGATATGCATGTACTCCGTAAATGCTCCCAGCCAGTGCACACCAACGAGCATCCAGATTAAAACCGGTAGCCAGCCCCACTGCATTCCAGCAATCGCAGACAAAACCGGGGACAGACCGGCAATTGACATGTAATAATGGCCCAGCGCTACCGAGCGATCTGAAGGTACATAGTCTACATCATCACGCATTGCCACAGCCGGAGTTTCCCGGTTTGGATCTGCAGGGTGAAGACTCTGGGTTGGAGTTTTAAGAATGTGATGTCCGGCAATAAGAATTAAATAACCGGCTCCCAAAAAAATCAGTGGATTCATGTTGTTCTTCCTTTCCTTCATATTTTTTTGTCAAGTCATAAAATCTCTAAAACATTAAATACTTTAAAAATTAACTATACTATTATGTAATTTTTACAACCCTGATTCTTTTGTAACCACCTCCTTGATTTTTATGCTTTTAAAGCCGGCTTCAGAAAGTGCTTTCTGAAAAGAAGAATCTAGCTTTCCTGTAAAGCGCTACTTTTCTGAAGCAGGCAAGTGGCATTCTCTAAACCGTTAAATTCATTGAATAACCTCAGCCAAAAGCTTTCACCCTGGAACCTGGCTGTAACAAGCTTTTTCAGATTGCCTTAAAGCCCGGTTCAAGATATCTCCTTACCTTATGCTTCCTCAAGGTGCGGATAGTGATAACTTTTCGGAGGATCCAAGTTTTCCTTGATCTAGCGCGGTGATACCCAGCGGATCATATTCCACATTGCTCCCGCTTTATCATTGGTCCCCGAAGCCCTGGAGCCGCCAAAGGGCTGCTGACCTACTATCGCAGCGGTGGGCTTGTCATTAAGGTAGAAATTACCCGCTGCATGAGTCAGGATATCTTCACCTTGTAAGAGCGCAGCCCGGTCTTTGGCCATAACACTACCGGTCAATCCGTAAGGGGATGTCTCATTGCACAGGTGCAGGACCTTCTCATAATCGTCATCGGGGTAGATATATAAGGTCAGCACGGGACCGAAGATCTCTTCTTCCATGGTCTTAAAACGCGGGTTGGTAGTCAGGATCAGGGTCGGACGGACGAAGTAACCGGTAGAGTCATCACACTGCCCACCGGCTATAACCTCGGCTTCATCAGAGGCTTTAGCATAGTCAATATAGCCTTTGATCTTGTCGAAGGCTGCACGATCAATCACCGCGCTTAAATAGTTTGTGAAATCTTCAACATCGCCTACTTTAATCTCTTCGGTAGTGGAAATCAGATCATCTCTAATATCTTTCCACAGGCTCTCTGGAATATAAGCCCGGCTCGCCGCAGAACACTTCTGGCCCTGATATTCAAAAGCTCCCCGGACAAGGGCCGTAATCAATTCATCCTTATCGGCACTGCTGTGGGCCACCACGAAATCCTTACCCCCCGTTTCGCCGACTATCCGGGGATAGGTCTTGTAATTGGCAATATTTTCACCGATAGTTTTCCACATATGGCGGAATGTTTCTGAAGAACCGGTAAAATGAACCCCGGCCAAATCCGGATGTTTTAATGCATAGTCGCCGATTTCTGAACCCGGACCGGGCAAGAAATTGATTACACCAGCAGGTAAACCCGATTCTTCCAAGATCCTCATTACCATATAGTTTGAGTATACTGCTGTTGATGCCGGTTTCCAAAGAACTGTATTACCAGCCATGGCAGGGGCAGCAGGTAAGTTGCCGCCGATAGCAGTGAAGTTAAAGGGCGATACCGCAAAAACAAATCCTTCCAGGGGACGGTATTCCGTCTGGTTAATCACGGACCGTAAAGATTCGGGCTGGTCTTTGTAAATCTGGTTCAAGTAGTAAACATTAAAGTGATAAAAATCTACCAGTTCACAGGCTGCTTCAATATCGGCCTGGAAAACATCTTTACCCTGGCCAAGCATGGTTGCTGCGTTGATTTGCCAGCGGTTTGGTCCCGCTATCTTAGCCGCCGCTTTACGAAATATTATAGCCCTTTTATCCCAGGGCATCCGTTCCCAGGCATGTTTCGCCTCTCGCGCCGCTTCTACTGCCTGCTCCACTTCAGCTTTGCCGGCCTTATGGTAACGGGCAATCACCTTGCTATGGTTATGGGGCATACTTACTTCGCCCATATTACCGGTTTTAACTTCACGGCCGCCGATAATCAGAGGAATTTCAATTGTTTGCGATGAGAGCTCCTTTAATTTAGCTTTCACTTCCTCTTTTTCTTTACTGCCAGGGCCATATAAATAAGGCGCTTCGTTGACTGGTCGCAAAAATTCAAAGGCTCTGTTGTTAGACATTCAGAATCACTCCTTTAAAAAAGCTATATTTATTCTAGTTGAATGTATTCATTGCTTATAGATAAACCTTGCATGATAAATTATGTAATCCTGCGCTTATTTTATTTCGACACAAAACCGGTCATTCCTCTTTACATATGCTGACTTAATTAAAAAATAGCATGCTAATATAGTTTAATAATATAAAAGAGCTAGATTTCTTTAAAATACCAGGTCCTGCTATCCTGCTTATAACCTGACCCTATAAGCAGTAAAAATATGCAAGGTGAAAAACAACGGGATAATTGATTAATACAAGCACTACTTACCACTTGCCAGGCTTAAACATAACTATTACTCAAGTGAAAGCCTGGTTCCAATATTATTATTTAAAGCTTTCTCATAAATGGCCCGGGCAGCAACCACATCAAGTGAACCCATACCGACTGTTTCATAAACAGTCAAATTATCTCCTCTTTCTCGTCCGCTTTTGCTTTCCAAAAGCACTTCACCGATCTCACCGGTAATATCTTCTTTTCTAAGCTTGCCTTCTTCGATGGGGATAATCAAATCCCCTGATTCAACCAGAGCTCCTTCAAGGTCATCGACGTAAAGCTTATCCGCTTTCAGCATCACTTCGGCATCTATTTCCTGCATTTGGGGTGTAAAGGCACCCACGGCATTGACATGAACCTTTTCCTCTCCCAAGTCTGAGTATGAGAAAACCGGCTTCTTTGAAGTGGTACAGGTAGTAATAACCTGTGCTTCTTTAACCGCTCCGGCTGCAGATGAGGCCACCTCGAAGCGTACCCCGGCAAAATCTTTTTCCACCTGTTTCTTAAAAACTTCAGCCTTGTCTCCGTCAATATCAAAAATCCGGTATTCTTTTATACCCGGAACAGCAACCAAAACCGCCCACAGCTGCATGTAAGCCTGGGCTCCTGTACCGATAACAGCTGCCCGGGAAGCACCTGCGGGGGCAAGCTGCCTGGTAGCCACTCCACTTGAGGCTCCCGTGCGAAGCTTGGTAACGTACGAGGCTTCCATTATAGAAATGGGTGTTCCTGTTTCACCATCAAAAAGCTGAACCGTACCCTGGATTACCGGCAGCTTTTTTTGGGGGTTGTCCTGGTAAACAGTAACAGTTTTTATACCCATGGCTTTAATCGGTTCCACCCAGCTGGGCATAAACAAGCCGATACCATTGACTACATCCAAATCGAGGTGGGTTCTTACCGGTGTCTTGGTCTTACCCTCGGAATGAACCCGAAAAGCGGTTTCAAGAGCATCTATGGTTTCCTCCATATTTATAGCTGCTTTAATATCACTTTCAGATAAAAATAGCATGTTATCACTTCTCCTTTTTTATGGCAGTACTTATTTAATAATATCAGAAATTGAGGCTTACGGGGACCATAACTCTTAATATCGCTCTTGCTAGAGGGCCGGTTATAAAATGGTTCCCTAAAGCCTGGCTTAATAACACTAAATATTTTATTCTGCCGTATTAAGATAATCATAGGGCCGTAACTACGAACAGACCGGAAACCCGACAACAAAAAAAGGATAAATTATTTTATCCTTATGATTTTCTGTTGCTAAATACTATTTTCGCCCTAAATGTTTAATTTCCTGCTTGATTATTAAATTTATACTGATTTTCGTTATCTACATTAGAATTTTTAAAATAATACAATATTTATCTACATACTCTAATGATCCAGTTAATTATATCCCTGTAATAAAACCTTTATATTAAAAGGGCTAGCCCCAAAATAAGACTAGCCCTTGAAGAAATAATCTGAAGCTATAACCTAACCGGGATAAGCTTAAGTCTACTTATTCTTTCGGTCTGCCTGCTTCATCCCAGTCATGTAGCTCATAATACTCCTTAACCATGATAGCCAGGTTGTCAGGGTTTACAACCAGGTCTTTTTGGGGTCCTATCGGGTCATTAAACAAGCGGGGTGGCAGGCTGTCATCTTTTTGGGTCCACCCTTCCCGCATGTTAAATTTCTTGGCTAAAGTCGTTACACTTCGGCCAATATCGAAAAGCTGATCTTTGGTTAAGTCCATACCGCTGGTCGCTTTAATGATCTGCTGCATGCCTTCCCAGCCAATAAATTGCTGATAAAAACGGCATAGGATCAAGCAATCTTCCAGGCAATTACGACTTTCAAAATCAATAAAAATCTTGGCTTTGCCCTCAACCATGTCTTTTGGAATTTCTCCGCGCAGCTCACCCATGTAAAAACTGGAGCGCAGATGGCAACCACCTCGGTTGGAGACTGCATAACCAAGGCTCATACCGGGCAAGGCTCGGGCATCATATCCAGCAGGTTCCATCCCTTTGGCATGAACAGCAATATCTTCTAAGCCTAATTCTTCTGAAGCATGCTTAATACCCTGGGATAATAGTTCACCAACACCTTCTTTGTAGGCGATTTGATGGAACAGTTTGGCGATACCGTCAACATCTCCATAATCCGGCATGCCTTCCAGTTTACCCCTTTTACCTGCCTCGATAGCAAAGGCAGCCAGGTTTCCTGCTGAAATTGTATCGAGTCCCAGGCGATCACAAATATCATTTAAATAAACCACTTCTTCAATTGGATGGACACAGCAGAGCCCGCCTAAAGCGTATAGTGTTTCATATTCCGGACCTTCAAGCTCTAAACCCTTATGACGGCCCTGTGTAACCTTGCTTAATTTTCCGCAGGACATGAAACAGCGATGACAGGCTTTGGGTTTTACTTCCATTCTTGAACGCATGGCATCGGTGCTAATTTCTTCCCATTTATCAAAACTTCCCTCGGCCCAGTAGCGGGTGGGAAATGCTGATTGCTCATTGGTTACTGTAACCATGTAGGGGGTTCCTTTTTCTTTCATATTTTTAGTGCGATCGGTATTTACGCATTCCTTGATCAGGTTTCTTACATAGTCTTTAAGCATTTTTTCATCAGCCAAGTTAGCTTTCTTTTCTCCGCTGAAAACAACGCCTTTTAACTTCTTAGAACCCATTACCGCACCCATTCCGGACCGTCCTGCCGAACGCCAGCGATTATTCTTAATACAGGAAAATTTAACCAAATTCTCGCCGGCCGGCCCGATGGCAACAGCCTGCGCTCCTTTGACATTTACTTTTTCTAGCAAAGCATCTTCAGTTTCATAGCTTTCCTTGCCCCATAAATCCGCAGCATCTTCAAATTCTACACCCTGGTCTGAGATATGAAGGTATAAAGGTTTATCAGAAGCGCCTTCAATCATAATTGCATCATAGCCGGTTTTTTTTATGGCAGCAGCAGTGAAGCCCCCGGTATATGATTCTCCTAAAAAGCCCGTTAAGGGAGATTTGGCAAAGACACCATGTCTTCCGGAAGCCGGGACAGGAGTATCTGTTGCAAGCCCGGTAACAAATATTAATTTATTTTCCGGTGAAAGGGGATCAACCCCTGGTGACATGTAATTTAGCAACATATGTATTGCAAGTCCTTTGCCACCCAGGTATTTTTTTTGAATATCTTCGGGAATAGCTTCTTCTTGTACTTTTTGGTTTGTTAAATCGACACGTAAGATTTTTCCATGTAAACCGTCCATTCTAGTAATCTACCTCCTTGAGTAATTAAATTATCTTTACTAGCTATCAAACATTTTACAGCTACAATTCATAAAACCCAAACTGAACCAACCTTCAATTTACTTCACTTTCAGCTGTCCTATTAATTAGCCAAGCACTTTTTCAATTTTTTCAGCAGCATATTTCAGCTCATCCAAGTTCGTAGCATAAGCAAGTCGAATAAAACCTTCCCCTCCGGCTCCGAAAGCCGTGCCAGGCACAGTTGCAACCCCTTCATATAGCAAGCGGTTAACAGCTTCCTCTGAAGAGTAACCGGTAGACCTAACATCAAGGAAAAAGTAAAATGCTCCCTGTGGTTTAACTGGAACAAGTTTAGGGTTTAAGCTTTTGATAAGGAAAGACCTTCTTTCTGCTAAGATAGCGGCCATCTCCTTAACACAGTCCTGCGATTCATTAAGCGCTACAGCTCCTGCTGCCTGCACAAAAGCCGTTGACGAGCCAACAGCATACTGATGAACCCGTAGCATAGCGGACATGAGCTTTTCAGGAGCCGCCAGGTAACCCAGCCTCCAACCGGTCATGGAATATGTTTTTGAAAAAGAATTGGCCAGGATAGTGCGCTCCCACATCCCAGGTAAAGTGGAAATACTAATATGCTCACCATCAAAGACCATTTGATCATAAACTTCATCACTTAAGATCAGGATATCGTGGCGCCGGGCCAGATCCGCTACTCCTTCAAGAGTTTCTTTGCTTAAAACAGTCCCGGTGGGGTTATGGGGAGATATAATAACCAACATTTTTGTCCGGTTAGTAATTTTCTGTTCCAGCTCTTTTAAATTAATCTGGAATCCATCTTCAGCTTTCATTTCAAGAGGCACCGGAACACCGCCGAAAAAACGAGGGGCATTAAGGTAACTAACAAAGGTAGGCGAAGGGATGATCACCTCATCGCCCTGATCCAAAAACGCTCCCATGGCAAGAAAAACTCCCTGGGTAGCCCCCATAGTTGCAATAATTTCTTTTTCAGAATAGTTAAGGTTATGCTGTTTAAGCAGGTGATTCTTAACTGCTTCCCTGAAAACTGGCAAACCTAAATTAGGGGCATAATGAACCAGGCCATCGTCCAATGCTTTTTTTGCCGCCTCTTTAATATGCTGCGGAGTATCAAAGTCAAGCCTGCCTATTTCTAAATGCACAACTTTTTTACCCTGTGCTTCTAACTGGGTTGCCTTATCAAAAACAGCCCTGATTCCAGAAAAGCCAATGTGATCAAGTACAGACGATGTGAAATCTCTCATGAAAAAACCTCCTTTCATAGTCATCCAGCTCTAATAAGTGCTTAATATAAGGCTTGGGAATAAACTTCCAGGCAAACAGGTAGGAATTTTTAATATAAAGCTTATGCAAATTAATTGTTCTCTGCTTCTATAATAACTTCCTGCATAGCACGAACTTCTTCTCCAACCTGGGCAGATACTTTATAGATCCCTGGCTGGCCAAACCAAATCATATCATAAACAGTATCCCCATCTGGATCGACCTCATATTTATTATCAGCTTTTACTTCTCCGCTACCGCTGTATATAAGTTCTATCAGGACTTCTTCAACTCCAAAAGGCTCTTTATTGTAAAAGGAGAAGTAAAAATCCTCATTAGCTTTAAAAGTTGTTTGTTTTGAAACAATCATGTAATCGTCATCAATCTCATATCCCGTCTGCAATGTTGCTCCTTCTACCGAAATGCTTTCAGGAATTCTCTCTGTTTCATTTTCAGGTTCGTCTTGCCCACATCCAGTACAAAAAAAGATAACCGTCGCCAAGAATAGTACCATACACGGTTTCCAATTGTTGTTATTTGAAAAAGCTCTTTTCTTCAAACAGGTTCCCCCTTTTAATAAAATGACAATGTATTGTATAATATTCTTCATAAAGGCGGCTATTCCTTCTATGGTAAAGATGCATTTTGGCTAAATATAAAAGCCTGTTTTTAGCCACGAGGTATAAAATATGAACACAAAATGATAATAGTGAAGGATTAGCTTTACAAGTGTAGAAATTTTAACATTGGCTTTTGACATAATAGAACGGAGGACAGTGAGTTAACATGAGCTTATCAGTAAGAAAAATCGTCATTTCAGGTATACTAGGAGCCATTGCAATATTACTGGGAGTAACCAGGCTTGGTTTTATCCCCGTTCCTACTCCAGCCGGCCACGCTACTATAATGCACATACCTGTAATCCTGGGCGGTGTTTTAGAAGGTCCCGTGGTGGGTTTAATTACTGGTGCTATATTTGGCCTTTTTAGTTTTCTGCAACCTGGTGCTCCTTTTTTTGCCGATCCACTGGTCTCCATCTTTCCCCGACTGTTTATCGGTGTTATTTCATACCTGGTCTACTATTTAAGTAAAAGAGCAATTGATCTTGTTTCCCGTCCAATTTCAAGCACAAGTTCGAAAGAAAGCGGTACCTTATCCCGTTCAAATGGTTCAAAATATAAATTAAACATGATCCTACCCTGTTTATTAGCCGGAGCCTTTGGTTCTGCCACCAATACGGTCCTGGTTTTAGGTATGGCTACCTGGAGAGGCTATTTGCCGCCTGAGGTTTCTATCTCAATTGGAGTCTTGCATGGCCTGCCAGAGCTAATACTGGCCGCCATTTTAACTGTTGTCCTGGTCCAGGGCATTCAGAGAGTTCGTCCTACGGAAGAATAAGCCTGAGTTATGGAGACATTAACTATTGAAATTTTTAATAAAAACTAATAGCCTCACCCACTGCTATCGCTCTGGCACCAAGGATGAAGTGAAAGCGCTGGACAATGTAAGTATGGAAATACACCAGGGAGAAATACTGGCTATTACCGGTCAAAACGGTTCAGGCAAATCAACTTTGGCCCGGCATTTTAATGCCCTGCTCCTACCCAGCAAGGGAGAGGTATCTGTTAAAGGTTTATCCACCAGCAATAAGCAAAATATCCCTTTAATCCGTAAAATCATCGGTATGGTTTTTCAAAATCCGGATAACCAGCTGGTCACCAGCCTGGTGGAAGAAGATATAGCCTTCGGCCCTGAGAATTTGGGCTTGCCGCAACCTGAAATTATAGAAAGAGTAAACTGGGCTTTACATACCATGGGACTGCAGGAACTAAGAAGGGAGAATCCGCATAGTTTATCTGAAGGGCAAAAGCAAAAGGTAGCAATTGCCGGCGTTTTAGCTATGAAACCCGAATGTATAATCCTGGATGAACCAACCGCTCATTTAGATCCTCGAGGGCGCCGGGAAGTTTTAGAAAGTATTCTACAATTAAACCGTGAAGAAAATATCACCATTGTCTTATTAACACATTTTATGAATGAAGTGATCCACTGTGACCGTATGCTAGTAATGGATAATGGCTCAATTAAGATAGCTGGCAGCCCTTGCGACCTCTTCCAGAATGGTGAAAATTTAAAAAAAAGCGGGCTGGAGTTACCGGTAGCATCAAAAATTGCTGAAGGCCTGCGGCAGGAAGGATTCAATATTAAGCCGAACATCATTAACATGGAGGACTTAGTTGAATCAATATGCCAATTGAAGTAATAGATCTAAACCACAGCTTTAAAGAAGGAACCCCTTTCGAAAAACAGGTCCTCTTCGATATTTCTTTGTCCATCGCAGAAGGTGAATTTGTTGGCATTATCGGGCCAACCAGGGCTGGCAAAACAACCCTGGCTCAACATTTCAACGCCCTTCATATTCCCCATAAGGGAAAGGTGCTGGTTGACGGCTGGGATACAAGCAATAAAAAGACTGACCTGATGACAATACGGCACCGGGTTGGCTATGTTTTTCAAAATCCAGAATATCAGCTTTTTGCACCCACAGTGGGAGCAGATATAGCTTTTGGACCAGGTAATCAGCAATTGTCCAGGGAAGAAATAGATAAAAGGGTACGTGAAGCAATGGCCCTGGTCGGCCTTGATTATAATATCTTTTATGATCGCGATATTTTCGCTCTCAGTGGTGGACAAAAAAGGCGTGCTGCAATAGCCGGGGTCCTGGCCTGCAAACCTAAAGTACTGGTTTTAGATGATATAACAGCCGGCCTTGATCCACGAGGCAGAGAAGAAATACTCGCTGTAATTCAAAACTTGCACAACAGTCAAAATATTACCATAGTCTTTATTAGCAACAGCATGGATGAAGTTGCTACGGTTGCTCAGAGGATTATAGTCATAAATAATGGAAAAATCTTTATGGATGGTTCTACCAGGGAGGTTTTTTCCAGGTTTAACGAACTTAGATCAATTGGCCTGGAACTCCCGGAGGTAACTGTTTTTATTGACAAGCTCAAAGACGCCGGTTTTAACCTTCCTGACGGTATTTTAAGTGTTAATGAAGCTCTACTCTCAATTACTGCTACCCTACGCGAGATGGAGGGCTCCAGATAATGGAACTAACTAAAAACATTACACTGGGAGTCTACCTTCCGGGTAAAAGTAAAATCCACAATCTCGATCCACGGACAAAAATATTAGCTGTAACATTAATCATTATTCTGCTCTTACTTTCCCGGTCATATGTCGCTTTTGCCTTTTCAGCTATTTTTATCGGGGCCCTGGTAATTATTTCTGGGATCCCGGCTGGTTATGCTTTGCGAGGCTTAAAACCAATGCTTCCAGTCCTGGTTATCATGTGGTTCTTTCAGCTTTTTTTATTCAAAAGCCCTGGAGCCACTGTGTACTTTAACTGGTGGATATTTGAAGCTACAGCAGCAGGATTGCATATGGGCAACCTGATAATTTTACGGGTACTATTTCTATTCATAGTTACAACATTTCTAACCTTGACTACTTCTGTAGTTAACCTCACCGATGGCCTGGAAAGCCTTTTAAAACCTTTGCGAATGATCGGGCTTCCTTCACAGGAACTGGTCATGACCCTTGTAATCGCCCTGCGGTTTGTATTGATCCTTGCAGAAGAACTGGAAAAAATCATGAAAGCCCAGATGGCACGCGGCGTTGCCTTTGATCGGGGTAATTTTATTCAGAAAACAAAAAAAATCTTTCCAGTTTTCCTACCCCTTTTTATCGGAGCGTTTAAAAGAGCTGAAGAGTTAATTGTAGCTATGGATGCCAGGAGTTACACCGGAGGAAAAGGAAGGACTAAAATGAAGACCCTGCAAATGAGCAATGCCGACTTTTCCGCAGCAGCAATAATGCTTATTTACAGCGGCATAATAATAACAACCATCATCTTCACTCCCCCCATGATCTAGCCTTGAACAATGAACCTGTCCTCCTGTCCCAGGTTAGAGGGGGTAGCCAAAACAGGTGCCGACGGCAATAGCGGCGCGGACCTGCTGGCTGGAGGGGTCGACTCGCTTGGTGCCTGTTACAGCTTTCTCCAGGGGGACAGATTCAATGTCGTAACCCCTGAGACATACCATTTGATTAAATGTTTCAGCACGGATCAGTTCCACCGCTTTCACCCCGAACCGGGTAGCGAGAACCCGGTCATAGGAAGTGGGGCTACCACCACGCTGCAAATGCCCCAGTACGGTGGCCCTGCTTTCCATGGCGGTCCGTTTTTCAATTTCCCGGGCAATGACAGTACTGATACCACCCAACCTTTTTACCTGGCCTTTAACCTGATATAGCGGCTCTTCACCAACCGGGTAAGCCCCTTCAGCTACTACAATGATGCTGAATTTTTTGCCCCGGCTGTTGCGTTCCCTGATCTTATCTACGATATAGGTAAATTCAAAAGGGATTTCGGGAATAAGAATAATATCCCCACCGCCGGCCATCCCAGCCTGCAGGGCAATCCACCCAGAATCACGGCCCATTACTTCAACTACCATAATACGATGATGAGATTCAGCGGTGGTATGGATTTTATCAATAGCCTCAGTAGCCGTTGTAACTGCTGAGTCGAAACCAAAAGTGATGTC
>PWMM01000187.1 GCA_003558195.1 Syntrophomonadaceae bacterium | reverse complement strand
ATCGAACGCTCTAAATGGAAATATGAACAGCGCGCCTACCGCTATATTTACCTTGATGCAGGCCATATTGCCCAGAATGCCGCCCTGGCCGCGGTATCCTGCGGGCTTGGCTCCTGCCAGGTGGGAGCTTTTTTTGATGAAGAGGTTAACCGGGTGATCGACGTTGATGGAGAGCAGGAATTTGCAATATACATCTCTTCATTCGGAAAACCACTGTAAGGAGGGCTAAAATGGACTGCAAAAGATCAGCATTAACCCTGCAAACTTTAAAAAGGGAAATGCTGCTCGATATTACCGGCCGGGTAAAACAGGCCGTCGGGGAAAGCGGTATAAAAAATGGCCTGGTTAATGTTTATGCCCAGGGGGCCACAGCAGCGATTATGATCCAGGAAGGCTGGGACGACAGTGTCCAAAACGATGTTGTTACCCTGCTGGCTAAAACTATTCCCCCCGGGATCTGGGAACATGATCGCCAGGATGGAAACGCCGATGCCCACTTAAAAGCAGGGCTAGTCGGACCCAATGAAACTATACCATTAATCGACGGCAGCATGGGGCTTTCGACCTGGCAAAATATTTTCTTCTGCGAGTTTGACGGTCCGCGATCAAAAAGGACTGTTTTCGTTACCATAATAGGCCGCTAGCAGGCTGTTACAGCCGAGACAGCGCGGCAAAATCCATGACTTTACCCGGTAGCTTCCTGGCACTAAAGCAAATAGCGCAGGCAAAAACTATAAGCAAAGCCCGGGCAGTTTTAGCCCAGAAGGATCTGCCGGGAAGCAATCTTCAAGCCGGCCGGGCAGACAGCGGCTATTTATTATGGAAACCAGAACCTTTAAAAATGATAAATGGCCGCGGAGATGACTACCCCGCGGCCCCGTTATAACCTGTTCCAGTTGTTTACCAGCTATAAAAGCAGGCTTTAATTGATATTGTTGGGCAATCTTACTTATAAGTCCTGCTGTTAATCCTGATTACCACATCACCTGGTTCTAAGTCTGCTATATTTTCTTGTATAGTTACCCTCCAGCGACCTTTTTCTGTGGGATCTTCCTTGGCCCTGACTCCCAGGATCATTACCTCTTGTATATCTTTTAGTTCATACCATTGAAGGGGCAACTCGTCTGCATCGATAAAGACATCTATCACCGTTATACCCCATTGCTCCTGCCAGGTAACATTCCTATCATCCAGCCAGGCAGGAAAATCAAGTGGGGCCGGCTCACGTAACCGCACACTTGCCACTCCGTCAAGGTACATTTCCCAGTCCGGCTGGGGAGCGCTAACCCTGTATGGAACGGGGGCAGCTATCATCGCCGCATAAGTTAAACCATCTTTAACCGCTTCACTGTAATGAAGAACCTCATCGTCAACTTCAACCCAGACATCCCGGAAATCCCTCAACGCCTCCCTGATACCCTGCACGGTGGCATCATAAAGTGCATGCTTGCCCCCTGCTCTTAAACTAAGCGCTTCTTCATAATCAACCACAATAATTTTACCGTCTGAGCGCTCGAAGTAGATTTTGTCCGGAGGATCGCTGGCATAAACAGCAGCTGAAAGAGCCAGGAGCAAAAGCAATGATACAGCCAAAACCACTGCCGTTCGTTTAAATATAAGCATTTTTTTCTCCCTTCGATTTGTTCTTTTTATAGGATTCAGTTTGACAACCTTTAGCCTTTAGCCTCCTTTCAGGGTATTTATAAAATCTATTTAATCACTTTCAATGATAATGCTTTCTTCCCAGCTTTGATCCAGGCTGGCTGCTGTTATTTCTAAAGTCAGTTCATCCCCGGCGCTATAGCCGTCCATGGTTGAGCGCCAGACCCGGTCATCTGAGTGATATTCAAGGGGAGTCCCGTTAGCCTTGATCTGAACCTGCTCCCCTTTTAGATCATCGCTCAGGTAAATCCAGGCATGGGTAAGATCAAATACATCGATAAAAACAACCGAATTTTCCCTGTCGATTGCTTTCATAGTAACACCTGCAGCCTCTTCATCATCAAGGCTGCCATAAAACAGGCTCACCAGGCCCAGGCAAAGAATAAGGGCCATAACAATTAACAGGAAACGGGTTTGCTTTTTTTTCTTCGCTTTTACTTCCCGGGTTTTTTCCAGCCTGCTCATATAATCAAACACCCTGTGCACAAAATGTTATTTAAGACAGATAATGGATTTACATTATATCAATTTTCTGTTAATCCTGTCAAATCAATCTTGTAAATTTCAATACTTTTTTTCAAATAGCTGGTATAAAAGGAAAAACCATGCCTGTCAGTCTAGTGAAAGGTTTTTTACAGGTGTGCGATAAAAACTGACCTGGTAATTTAAATGGGGTTTAGAAAGCTGAATAAAGGCAGGTTCCTGATAATCCAAAAACCTATTACCAGCACCAGCAGGGACCATAGCCAAACAGGAGCAATTCTAATATCAGAAGGGCTGAAGTTGGCATCGAAAACCAGCCGGTAAGCCGTTACCGTACCGTAAATAGCCAGGGGAAGCATCAATACGGCCAGGGCATTACTCTTAAGGGCCAGGACCAGGCGACCGCCCAAAAGGTGACTAAAAGCCCTGGTGCCCCCGCAGGCCGGGCAGAGAAGACCCGTAGCCTGGTAAAACAGGCAGTGATGAGGGCGGACCAGCTCTCGTAAACCGGGAGTGGTAACATAAAAATAAACCAGGATCACCATAGCCACGGCAAATACAAGCAGGCTTCGCTCCGCCCATATTTTAAGAGGTGAGTGCAAATACTCTAAACTCCTTTAAACAGTTTAAAAACAGGCAGGGATAGAAATAAACAGGGCTTAGAAACGCATTTCCCTTTCCAGGATAAACATTAATTCCCGAAATAGGGCCTGACCGATGATCACAAAAATTATTCCGAGGACCAGTGAAATTGCCCCAAGGATAATTCCGGCCAGGGCATACTGCTGTTTTTGCTGGTAGGCTAAAATCCCGCAGATTAACGCGGCTATACCAAGCACTACGGAAATATAAGAACAGCAAATAAATAAAAGTACACCAACAATACCAGCCACAAGTGAGATGATCCCCAGGGTGTTGTTTGCTGGTTCAACCACTACCGGTTTAGTGTCTGTCATTATTAAACCCTCCACTCATCCAGTCTTTAATCTAAAATAGAATTCTTGATAGAAGCACAATATCCTTTAATTTTTTTCATCTCTAACCAGT
>PWMM01000045.1 GCA_003558195.1 Syntrophomonadaceae bacterium | reverse complement strand
GAAAATTGTCTTCGTCTTGATTGCGATAGCGATTGTCGTCGACGATTTCCATTGAGATGTTTGAGCAACTTACCCGCTCCACGGTGCCGCCATCAAGTAAGTGGATGCCGAACCCGCTTGAGGACTCTCTGACCACGCAGTTGCTGAAATGAATATCGCGGAAATCCCCAGTGGATTCACTGCCGATTTTCAGGGCGGTGCAGCCTGTGCGTAGAACGCAGTTGGTCACCACAACATTTTCACAGCTTGCGGGGCGGGAAGACTCAAGGCCCTTCCTCGCCTTGGATTTCAACACGATGCAGTCATCCCAGGCTTCAATCCTGCAATCGGAAATCATCACATCATGACAACCGTTAATATCCAGCCCGTCGTTCCCACCCCGGCGGGACAGGTTGTTGAGGATGGAAATTCCCCTGACCATAACCTGCTTGCAGCCCAGTAGATGAACGGTCCAAATATCCCCGAGTGAAATGGTGAAGTCACTCAGGTGAATATTCGTGCAATCCACAAAGTGCAGGATGCCGGAACGAAAACCGCGCTCGGACATGTCCAGATCACAATCATCCAAAACTCCGCGCCCTTGAATGCGGCCATGCCCGCATATAGCAATATTTTCCTTGCCTTCCGCATAGATCAGGTAGTGGCGCCGGGCAGACGAAAATGTCGCGCCTTCGGGCGTGCAGTCTTCCATATCTTCCCGATAGGATTCGAGCAGGACCGCCCCGGCCTCCAGAAACAAGGTCATGTCACTGGAAAGAACCAGCGTGCCGCAAGGATAGACGCCGGCGGGGAAGCGGATGGTTCCGCCGCCGCCGGCCGCGCAGGCCTGGACGGCCCGCCGGATGGCGCGGGTATCGTTTGTCCGGCCGTCCCCGACCGCGCCGTGTTCACGCACGTTAAAACCGCTCATGCCTCCCCCTCCCCGCCCCGGAAGACACATTCATCCGCGATCCCCGCGCGAACCACCATGCGCGTGGGATGCAGTTCCGCCTGCAAGTCGAAGGGAAAATGATCCTCGCCCCTCACGTGTTGCAGAACCAGGCGCAACCAATCCGGCGATGCCTCAAGCGGCTGAACCGAACCAAGGTCCTCCCCCCCGACCACCAGCCGCGTCCGGCTCCCTCCGTCCACGGATTCAATCATCCCCTCCGTTCCGAAAATCCGCACGCATTCATTCCCCCAGGAGCCGAATCCCTGGGGGTTCAGATAATTCGCGATGACCGAATAGATCCCGCCGTTGTTCAATGCGCCCGTCAATGCGCAGGCCATTTTTAAATCGCTGCCCGCCCGGCGCTCCCCCAGGCCGGTGGAGACCGAGCGGACCGTTTCGGCCCGCAGCCCGGTGATGTGCTCCACAAAGCGCATGGCATGAACACCGTTCTGGGCGATGAGCCCGCCGTCGATCGCCTCGAGAACCGGTCTGCCGTCGTGGTAAGGATAAGATTTTTGGGCGAAAACCTGCACCACTTCGCCAATCACCCCCTCCAACACCCGTTGCCGAAGGGTCCAGTACGGCTGACCGCACACCGTTCCGGCCATCTCATGAAAGCATCCCCGGCTCCGGGAGGCTGCGGCAAGCAGGGCATCGAGTTCGTCTTCGGAGGCCGCGCAGGGTTTTTCGGCGTACACGCTGATGTCCATTTCCAGAGCGTGAATGACCAGCGCCGCCTGCCCGCGCCGTACCGGGGCGCAAAGCGACGCCAGCTCCAGCCCGGGGGTCTTGACAAAATCCTCGTAATCATCAGCCCACCGCGCCTCGGGAAAGGCCGCGCAAGTTTTTACCGCCGCTGCGGCTTCGAAGCCTCCCAGCACCACAACCTTCGCCTCGGAAACCTCATCGAGCTTCCGTTGAATCTGGTGCCCGTTCCCTCCCCACAGTCCCACCCGCACGGGATCCAGCGGCGAGAGCCTGGAAAGATTATTCATGCGCGACCTCCACCACCTGACCCGTCCGCTCCGACTCCGACATGGCGCGGATGATCCGCAAGGGCTCGACAATGTGATCGATTTCGCAGCCCGGCGCATTCTCCGCGCGATGCACCGCCGCCGCAAACCCGGCCCAGTCGTAGCCGCTGCTCGAACCCACCACACATTCCGCCGCTACCTGGCGCGGCCGCCAGTCCCCGTCGTTCACCACGACCCCCATTTCCACTCCGTTTTCCAGCCGCCGGATTCCGACACTGCGATACACCGTTCCCCGCTCGAAATTCACGGTCATGCCTTTTCGATATTGATCGCCGTCGCGCACGCAGAAGCTGGCGTAGATATTGGCCAGGGCGCCGGACTCAAACTCAATGGACAACTGGGCGTTGTCGAGGGTTGGCCGCCCGGTAAACAGGCGGGATCCGAATACCGAGACCCGGCGGGCGCGACCGAACAATTGCACCAGATCATTGAGCGGATAGATGCCAAGGCGAAAAATCGGCGCCGCCGGACAGGTTGCCGGATCGTCCTTCCAACTGCCGTCGGCCGCCTCGCGATAGTGGGCCCAGGTTTCGGCCCGGGCGCCGACCGGCATGCCCAGGTCAAGTTCCTCGCGCCAAACGGCAACCTGCCCCATGAATTGACTGACCCCTGGCCGGGGCGAGTTAAGATGCACGACCCGCTGCCGTTTTCCGGCCTCGATGAGCACCTCTTCCGCGGCTTTCGGATCGGTTTCAAAGGGCTTGGTGGTCATGACATCCTTGCCGGCGCGAATGATTTTTCGGATCAGCCCGGCTCGCCCCGCCGGCCCGGTCATCAAGCCGACAGCGCCAATCCCTTCATCAGCCAGCACCTCGTCAAGGCTGTCGTAAACGGGAAGCCCCCCGAACTCGGCCGCCATCGTCCGGGCTTTGTTATGATCCAAATCGCAAAGTCCGGCCAGGCGGACATGCTCACTCTCACCGTTCCGGTCGCGGACTAGCGTTTTGACTATATGTTGGCCGAAATTAAGGCCGACTACCACCAGCGGTATCGGCGCTCTTGATTTGGGTTTTTCAATAATTGCTGAATTGCTCATTGCGTTATTCCAGTTCGATCAGCCTGGCGATGCCGATGCCGTATTCCCCTTTGAGGGAGTAGAGAATGTATTCGGTGCCGTCGCGGTCCCGGAAATAGGCGGGGTCGCGAAGCTGATGCACCGGCTCCCAGATCGCCCCCCGTTCCCCTTCTACCAGCGGCAGATCGGCGCCTTCCCACTCCTTTTCCGGTGTAAT
>PWMM01000088.1 GCA_003558195.1 Syntrophomonadaceae bacterium | reverse complement strand
GTCCCTCCTGGTCGCGCTGGTCGAGCATCGCTGGGTTGAGATGATCGAGTCCATGGTCGCCGAGCTCGGCGCTGCGGTGATGCGCGAGGAACTGAAGGCGGTGCTCAAAAATCCTCTGGCATGAATACCCATCAAAGGTTTCAACATATTTAAAAGCCCACTCCTGGTCTTTTTTTAATCTTTCTTTGTAATAATCGCTGTTATTTAAAATTTTATCTACCTGCAGCAAAAGATCTTTTTGATTTTCAACCACTAAAAGAAAATCCTGATCTAAAAAATCTCTTAAAAGCCCTTTCTTTTCAATATATGAAGACCGGTCAGGCTGATAAAAGATGGTTGGAATACCAGATATTGCAGCATCGAAAAAAACGCTTGAGTAGTCGGTAATTAAAAGGTTGCTTTTACAGATTAAGTCCTGGGGATCATCTTCTAACCCGAAGAGTTGGACACTGCCCAATGATGACTCCGGTGTTTCAAGCCTGAGTTTAGCAAGCCCCGGATGCAGCCATAGCTTGACTCCCGGTTCCCTACTACTTTCCACCAAAAACTCAACCCATGAGAACAGCAAATTTTCATAATGCTTCTTTTGCTTTCTATTTAACCAGGCTCTAGAGGTAGGGATATAAAGTACCCCTTCTCTTGGTTGATCCTGGTTAACTTTCTCCTTTAACCGGTCATGACGGGCCAACCCGGTGATAGCAATAAACTCTGGCTTGATACCAAGTTGATCAGTCATTATTTGTTTTTCCCTGCTTGAACTGGCACATATTAAATCATACTGTCCCGCTTTGGCTTTGTTTGCGGTAATTTTGCCAATTGCGATAACACCGTGTTGCAGCCACACCTTTTTAGCTTTCGCCAGAGAGGTTAATTCATCTGGACCAATATCTGACAAAGTATGGGTAGTTGCAAGTACTTCTGCCTGCATGATTAAAATTAAGCTTGATAATTTATTACGATTGATCCAGTTTTTTTGGCCTGGATCAAAAAAACCTGCTTTATTTTTTACCACTGCTAAGGTCATGATCTCTGGATGGTTTTTATTCATATACCGCCAAAAAGCATCCGCGTTATCTCCCCAGCGTTCGCCACCACAGGCAACTAACCAGATTCTTTGCCTATTTTTCCAGAACAAAGCTTTAGCTAATAGCTGGACCATTAAAGCCACTATTATTTTTAAAATGCCCACCACATTGCTTATTTTTAGCATATTTAACTAAAGGCCTATAGAAGCTCCTTACCCTCTAATTATATGATTGTTCTTTTAATTTTTCTAGCATTTGAGCCAGCTTGTTGTCCCATCCTGCTTCCCGGGCAAGCTTTACTCTTTTAGCGGTAAAATCTTCTTCAGCAGCACCAGCCCAGGCCAGCGCCTTTTGACAAGCTTCCATATACTTTTCTCTTTCCACATGCAGGTAAATACCCTTTGCAGCATATTTCTTTGTTGACGGTATACCGCAGCCCACTACCGGTATACCCTGCGACAGGTATTCATAGAATTTAATCGGAAATACCGCCTTGTTATATTCTATTTCACGGTAGGGCAACAGCCCTACATCAAGGCTCTTTATGTAATCAGGAATCTCCTGCTGCTGAACCTCCCCGGTCCAGAAAACATTTTCCTTCTGCAGCAGTTTTTGAAAAACAGCTTTATTATTTAAACAATCGGGGCCGGTTAGGACAATGCTCCAACCAGGATTCTGCACAGCCAGTTCATCAAGCAAAGCAAAGTCTATTTTAGACCTTAAAGCACCAACATAACCCAATCTGGGATGGGGTATTTTTTGTAGAACATTATAATTATTGCGGTTCTGATCACTGAAATAGAATAAATCTACTCCGTTTTCAATCGTAACCGCTTTACGACAGCTGATCTTTTCAATTCTCGCAGCAAGAAAATCTGATGAAGCAAATATAATCTTACTTTTATCAACAATTTTTTTTTCCGCAGAAAAGATTAAACTATTTGCAGTTATTGCAGAAAATGTATCAGACCTTGAACCACCCGAGGGCTCTGTCCACAGGTCACTGTAATCGTAAATAACCAGATCCCAGTTGATCATATTTACCAGGTATGGGTAAGCAGGGTAAGTGTACAAAAGTATTTTATTTGCAACATAATTATCCAGGTATTTCTTTAGCTTTAAAAAAGTCAAGTTTCCGAAAGTAGCTTTGAACTGCATATATCTGCCCGGCATTAAATCAGGCAAGGCAAGCTCTTTAAAAACGTTTTTTTTATCCAGGTTATCAAAAGTATGGCTAACTTCTTTTTTTGCTTTGCCGAAACTGCCGGTAATTCTCAGGCTTGCGCTTACCGGGTAGATCCAGATCAGTTCCGCAGTGTCTTTTTGTTGTTTCAAGTACTCAGCAAGACGGTGGCGTCTAAATTTAATTTTCGATCTCGCCCAGCTCAACGGAGCAATAATTACAAAAAGAAAACTTGAGGCCATAGCCTACTTCCTTTCAACAGTTTATAAAAGTCTGATTGAGCTCTACATTTAATTATTTTGCCACTATCTTGCGATAAAATCTTTTAAAAGGCAAGGGGAGTATTTTTTTTAATATACTTTTTATCAAGTTATTTTCTTTTTCATATTTCCAGGCCTGGTAAGTATGTTTTAAATGCCCATGTAGCATTGAAATCACTTCTTCATAGGGTATAAGATACTCTGTCTTTACAACACGCTTGCTTATATCATGCATAAAACCCTGATCTGGAATATGCCAGTTTTGACCATAACATTGGTATAGTATTTCCTCAGCATTTCCAGGGATCCTAATTGTTTTCCCCGCCATCATTGTCTCTCTGAAGGTAAAATACTTATCACGCCCCCTGGCAGGCTCTTCATACCAACCAAAAGCCACATTTAATTCATCATTTTCGGTAAACCAGCCATAATTTAGATCAACAAACCTGGAACCGCTCTCTAGTGAATTCACATAAGCGCTTTCCGGGTTAATTCTAACCATGTAACCAGCTTCAATTAAATCAAAACAAATTTGCTTAAATTCACCAACTACCTCTTCAGGCTTTGTATAATCCGATATATAAATAGCGTCTAGGCCTCTTGTGTCATGCTTAATAAAATTATTTTCGCGAACTGCACCCAAGAGGGCACCAAAACAAACCATTAAATCATAACCATATCGCTTCTTTATAAACTGCCCCAAGTCTTCATAAAGGAAAAATATCTTAT
>PWMM01000214.1 GCA_003558195.1 Syntrophomonadaceae bacterium | reverse complement strand
TTTTTTGCTTAAAGTTTTTTTTAAATCACTTGCTGTAATCTTTAAATCATTATCTTTGCTGGACTCGACAATGATTGGAATGCCATCGTTTAACTTGACCAGTTCCGGATAACTAACCCAGTAAGGGGCCGGAATCAATACTTCATCACCCGGGTTTACAAGGGCAGCCAGGCTATTATAAAGTGAATGCTTGGCTCCGTTACTGACCACGATTTGGCCGGGCTCATATTCTAAAGCGTTATCACTTTTAAGTTTGCGGCAAATGGCTTCTTTAAGCTCTAAGGTTCCTGCAGCCGGGGTATAACGGGTATGACCCTCATTAATGGCTTTAATTGCCGCTTCTTGAATATGGGAAGGGGTATCGAAATCGGGTTCGCCGGCCCCAAAGCCGATCACATCGAGGCCCTGGCTGATCATTTCTTTCGCTTTGGCATCAATAAGCATGGTGGGAGAAGGGCTAACACCCATTCCTTTTTTCGATAACATTAACTGTTCACTCCTTTTACAGCTATAATTAATTATTTTATCACGAAATAAGGCTGGATAGTTGCCTAAAAGGAAATAGCCAGGTCTTAAATGTTAATTACTGCCGACTCAATTGGCGGAAGCTAATTTATTTTGCACATAAGCAGGTGGGATCCAGAGCAGATCATTATCGATCAGCTGATCAGGATTAACCGGGATTCCGTTAAGATTTACTTCCCAGTGCAAATGTGGCCCGGTAGCATAACCGGTCATTCCCAGCGTTCCAATAACCTCATCTTGTTTAACCTTCTGGCCTTCGCTAACTTCAATAGAATCAAGATGCATGTAAGTGCTTGATAGGCCAAGCCCGTGATCAATAATCACGGTTTTCCCTCCCGAAAGGAGATCATCGGCTAGCCTGACAATACCGCTATTGGGGGCATTAATGGGAGTGCCTGTCTCCTCAGCAATATCAATTCCGGCGTGTCGACGTGGGGGATTGTTGTTGATTATCCTGATAGCTCCATATTCAGAGGTAATTCTTCCCTCAAGGGGCAGTATAAAGTCCTCGTTCCATAGGGGATAAGGGTTGGTATTAGAACGTGCCTGCCTGACTTTTTCCCTATCTTCAGCCAGGCGTTCTGCTGTCCAACCTGCAGTTACCCTGGCAGGCATTGAGAAACTGGCCGTTTGAAAAGTTTTTTCAAGCAGGTTAACTGTTGCTTCAAGGGTTCTTTTATGGTTTTCTTGATCCTGTACCTTGATTATCAGATCATATTTACCGGGCTCTGTTTCATAGCTGATTCCGATTATGGCATAAAGAAAGTTGCCAACCCGGTATAATTCAGAAACAGATCCAGGAAAACCAGGCTCAATATTGATCTCAGCTTCTTCGCTGATTGGACTTGCCTCAATGATCAGGAAATCACCCGGACTGGGATCTGCTGGATACATGATGATCTTATCATTTGCAGAGGGTTCATAGATTGAGATGTATAAAGCTGGCGCTGCAGGTGAATAAACTGATGATGCCAAGATATTTTCAGGACTGTCTTGAACCAGGATCAGGGCGCTGGTAACTATATAACTGGCGATAACCAGAAAGAATCCCCTTTGTCCCCTTTTAAATATCATTCTGGCCTCCACGATGATTTAACAGTAACGATCATATCCTAATTTACCATAAAAAGCAGGATAGGGGCACCCTCTGTAGAAAAGTTCTCTAATAACAGGTTCCAGTCAGTTTTAACAATTGGAACTTTAAGAAGGAACGCGAAGAGCTGGTTTTGCTAAAACCAGTCACAATATGACTTAATAACTGCTATGACTCAATAACTGCTTAGAAATGAGATGCTGCCATTTTAATTTTTCTGGTGGTGTCAAGAATAACTAAGGCATGGGGTCTACTTTTGAAAGCTGTTTTAGCCTGCTTACAGAAAACTGGTTTGGAGGTGTACATGATCTTGGAATTAATAACTGAATTTTGGAATTTTATCATCAACCAGGACAACCACTGGTGGCAGTTTTTAATAGCTGCCTTAATCATAATATTTACATTTTTCGTGCGGGGTCTTTTTACCCGTATTGTATTTAAAATTATTCTGAGCCTGACCAATAAAACTAGAACCGAATTAGACCGGGCAATATTGTTGGCCTTTGAAAAGCCGTTAAAAGCACTGATTCTACTCATCGGCTTATTCCTGGCTTTTAGCTATTTACCAGTTCCACCAGGCTTTATGGCTTTTTTAACCAGCCTTTTCCGATCGGCAATTATTGTTTTAATTGCCTGGGGTTTCTTTAACCTGGTTGGAGGTGAGGCTTATAAACAGTTCAGCGATTTAATAAATATAGATTTAAGCCTGGCGATTTTTGCGTCTAAGGCTATGCGGGCGGTAATTATAGCCCTGGCCGTGGTTATTGTTGTTCAGGAATGGGGATATGATGTAAGCGGTTTGATTGCCGGCCTGGGGATTGGCGGATTGGCTCTTTCTTTAGCAGCCAAAGATGCGTTGGCCAATATCTTTGGTGGGGTAATAATTATTCTTGATAAACCTTTTGCGGTGGGAGACTGGATTCTTACTCCCAGTGTTGAAGGAACCGTGGAAGAAATGAGCCTGCGTAGTACCAGGGTGCGAACATTTGCCAATTCTTTAGTGGCTATTCCCAATGCAATGTTGGCCAATGAAGCAATCACCAACTGGACAAGGATGCAAAAACGGCAGATTACCTTTCGACTGGGAGTGACTTATACAACTCCCCGGCATAAATTGCAGGAGTGTGTTAATAAAATCAGGGACTTGCTAGAGAATCATCCCCAGGTACACCCTGATCTGATCATGGTGTACTTTGACCAGTTTGCCGACAGCAGCATGGATATTTTTATTTATTTTTTCACTAATACTAAAGTTTGGACTGAGTTCATGGCTGTCAAGGAAGATATAAATTTTAAGATTATGGAGATTCTTGAAAAAGAGGGAGTCTCTGTTGCTTTTCCAAGCCGGAGTATCTATTTTGAAAACAAACTGCAATCTGAAAGTCCCCCAAAAGACCAGGACTTGAGCAGCTCGTAGCCAGAAAGCAGCTTTAAGGTTTAAAGGTTTGCCCGGGCTTTTAAAGTAGCCGTGTTTTTCTAACCCGGGCAAGCCGCGATCATCAATGGGCAGGATTAAAAGTAAAATGCTCAATAACAGGCAATATGCCCGCTATCCTTGTGCTTTTTTCCAATCACTTAGGA
>PWMM01000143.1 GCA_003558195.1 Syntrophomonadaceae bacterium | reverse complement strand
CGGAACCCTTTGAAGTCATTGCCGACCGGCCCTTTTTCTTCGTGATCAGGGACGACCATGCTGAAAGCATCCTCTTTGTAGGCGCAGTCACTGATCCTCGTTAATATAAGAATTTAAGAGATGACCCCACCTGTGATCAGTGCAAATTGGGCACCGGCAACTTATAATACCGGTGCCCTGTTTGAAATTTACCATTGCCCTCTTTGATATGATTGACTTATCTACTACCGGTTTAATGTAACTGCTTTATCAGGCTACCGGGGATATTGAACACAGGTGGTAGCAGTAGAGCTGTTATTCTTATTTTTTCCAGGAGCACTCTGCCTCGTATCCTTTCAGAGCGATCCTTTTAAACAAACTTCCTTTCAAGTAAAGGGCTAAATGATCGGTTTTTTTCTCCAATATTTTAGCAACATAAATGCTTATATCATCAATATTAAAAAGCAAATATTTATTTTCACTGTTTGCTGGGGCTTTGTAATCAATAATTGTCTCAACAAAGGAGCAGCCCCCGCAACAGCCGCCACGGCTGACTATTACATCAACCGTTATAATAGCTATATTTTTTGCAGACAGCCATTTTTTAAGAGCAGGCTCAATTGTTAAATTCAAATATAAGTCTCCCCCCGAGGTAAAAATCAATTTGTAAGCTTGGCAAAACTTTTTTAGATCCTTAATACTGAAATCCTGCGCAAGTTTGGCAAGGCTTTTTTATGCAATGCCGGAAACACAGGTTTACGCTGGTTTTATTAGGGGTCCCTTTAAAGTTCAACTTTTATGGCACCGGCTCGCCCGGGTTAGGTTTTTATTAATCTCTCAGTACCTGCTTTGGCAGTTTATGAAAAGACATCCTCCTCCTGCTAATAGTACAGGAGGAGGATTTGCTGTTTTTATCAGGCGGTTTCTTTATAAGGTACCTGCCCTTTTTGATTCCAGGTGGTAAGAGCAATGATTACAATACCGATACCACAGACAAAGATTACACTGCCGATAATAACAAGAGCCCACAGTTCATTGGGTATATAATTGGTAAAAATCTGGTGAGCCATGGCAATCATTGAAGTAACAATCATGATCACGAATGGAATCATATAGTGAATAGTAGGCCGCTGCATCATCTTTAAGAAGACTGCTGCTGCCAGCAGGGCAATGCCTGCCAGGATCTGGTTGGCAGCGCCAAAAAGTGGCCATAGAACCATGCCATATCCGGTCATAGCCAGGTAAAGAATCACTGCCCAGCCCGGTAACAGGGACACAGTTTTATCCCTGAGTATTTCAGGCATTTTAAAAGTCACAGTGCTTTCAGCAAATGCTATTCTTGTAAAGCGCATGGCCGAATCAAGGGTGGTCATGGCGAAACTTTTAGCTACTATGGCAAAGAAAGTTGAGCCGACTATGACAGGAATGCCCAACGGGACCAGGAAAGTGCCTCCTCCGGTTGCAAAAATCGCCGGCCAGGCCGCTAAACCCCAGGCGGCATAAGATTCGGTATAACCGGCTACTCCGAGTCCGACAACCGCAGTTAAAAGAGCAATTACAGCCAGGTAACCTTCACCGAGCATAGAGCCGTATCCTACAGGCTTAGCGTCGCGTTCATTTTTCAGCTGCTTTGGTGTGGTTCCGCTACCGACAATGGAGTGCCAGCCTGAAATTGCTCCGCAGGCAATAGTGATCATAACAAAAGGCCAAATCGGCGGTGCTCCTTCAGGGGCAAGGCGCACGGCTGGAGCGGCCAGTTGTCCGGCGCCGGTTGCCGCCAGGGCTATAACTCCGATAGTAGCAGCGAACAGGGCTATAACCAGCTGGATCCCGTTAATGAAATCTCGCGGCTGCACCAGGAGCCATACCGGCAACCTGGCAGCGATTAGCATGTAGCCGAGTAGAATAAATACCCAGGTTTGATAACTCAGCTCCAGGGGGTACCTGATTCCCAGGGCTATGAAGGCATACATAATTACAACGGCAATAATTGCAGCCAGGTAAAGGTTGATATTCCATTTTTTACGGACGCCCAGGCCGATTATAATAGCCAGTGGAATTTCAATCCAGACTGAATAAACGGCGGCTGGAAAAGCTTCAGCCAGAACTGCAATAACATGCACAAACACTGCAGAAACAAGCACCAGCAGGAAGAAGACGACTATATACATTAACTGCATGGCTCTTTCTCCCAGCAAATCTTTGAGAAAATCAGCCACACCGCGACCTTGATGTCTCAGCGAAGCAGCAAGCGCCCCTAAGTCATGAACCGCCCCGATGAAGATAGTTCCTAAAACGATCCAGAGCAGAGCTGGTAGCCAGCCCCAGATCGCTGCAACAATAGGGCCGACAATGGGAGCTGCCCCGGCAATAGAAGTAAAATGGTGCCCAAATACTATTGGCTTGTCGGTAGGGACAAATTCAAAGTCATCTTGATATTTGTAAGCTGGGGTTACACGACTGGGATCTAACTGCCAAATTTTTTCTGACAGGAAGGTTGCATAAAAACGATATGCCAGGAAATAAAGAACAAGCGCAACAACAATAAATAGTAAAGCATGCACACATACCACCTCCGATACTAGTCATGAAAAACATACAGTTAGTATTAGCCAAACAATGTTCTTGCCAAAGGTATTTACTTTATGATGCCTGGATTTTAAAATGATGGTTGTTTTTTAGCTGCTCTTTAAGCTTAGTCATGAGGCAGATAAAACTTATTAAGAGCAAGAGCTGTAAAGTTAAAATTTAATAAATGTAAGATTTAATTATTGTGTACTTTAGCACCTCCTTTAGAATTCTGGTGATTTTTGTTTTTCGCACTTTTAATGGCTGGCTTTTAATCCACCCCCTTTCTGATGGTTTATGGTATTAATAACTTCTATACATACTATAAATATCCTTCAGAAAAATATAATATTTTAGTTATCTTTTAATCGCATTAAGCGAAACATTAGTAATATATAGAATTATAAGTGCAAAGCGATATGGTCTTTCCATATTACCTGTATTGCAATGAAGTAATCTAAGATAGTTAATGTAACTACTGCAGTAATCTAACACGGAAACAACCAGGCAACAGAAGCCTGGAACTAATATTTAAGGTAGAATTAAATACCTGGCTCAGGAAGATGAGTCATCTCTAATGCATTAGTTTATTAGGAGGGCAACTATTTCAACAATAGAAGATTCTTTAAGTTATTCTACAAAGTGCTAACTTTTTACTGAGTACATGCTTTGACTAGTGGTTGCGCTGTTTGATATGATTAGGTAGTTAAATGCCATAATAACAAGATAACATAGGGAGGCAGGAATTGATGGAAGAATTAAGAGTTCCCGCTGAAAAACTTAGACTGGTCTACAAGCCGGGAGAAGAGCTGTCTATTGACTATCACAAGAGCCAGGCCACTGATACCATCGTAGGGCAGGATCGAGCTTTACAGGCTTTGGAGTTTGGGTTAAATATTAACAGTCAGGGATTTAACATTTATGCTTCAGGAATGCCGGGTACAGGTAAAGAAACTGCTGTAAAAAATTTTATAGATAAAATTGCTTCCCATGCTAATATATCTTCTGATTTATGTTATGTAAACAACTTTAAAAATCCTTACCAACCACATAACCTGCTACTACCGGCAGGGCAGGGGTCCATTTTGGCTAAAGACGTAAAAAGGTTGGTCGAAGCTGCCCGCCAGGAGATACCACGCGCTTTTGAGAGTGATGAATATATGGGTCAAAAAGAAAATGTCTCCAGGCAGTACAATGAAAAAAAACAGGAATTATTTAATCAACTTAACCAAAAAGCAACTGAAAGCGGCTTTGTGATTCAAAGTACTCCCGGTGGTTTCCTATTAGTTCCTCAACGAGATGGGAAACCTCTTCAAGAGCAAGATTTACAAGCGCTGTCTGAAGATGAAAGAAAAGAAATATTCAATAAAAAAAGCAAATTAGAAGAAGAGTTGAAAAGCACCATCAGGGAAGTACGAAATATTGACAAGAAGATGGCGGAAGAAGTAGAAGAAATGGATCGTAAAGTAGCGCTTTTTGCTGTTGAACATCTTTTCCAGGAGCTTTTGGAAAAATTTAAGGATTTGCCTAAGGTTATAGATTATCTCAAAGAAATGCAGGAAGAAATGATGGAAAATATCCATCTTTTTAGAGAGCAGAAACAGCAACAACAGGCGCTTCCTTTTCCAATCCCTTTTGATCAAGGATCTATCTTTAAGAAATACCAGGTCAATGTCATAGTTTACAACTCCGATCTGCAGGGCGCCCCGGTGGTTATGGAATTAAACCCTACTTACAACAATATTTTTGGCCGGATCGAAAAAGAAACTCAGTTTGGTGGCCTGGTTACAGATTTTACCATGATTCGCGGCGGCTCACTGCATGAAGCCAATGGTGGTTTCTTCGTTGTTAAAGTAGAAGAATTGTTAAAAAACCCCTTTACCTGGGAAAGCTTAAAGCGGGTTATCAAAAGTAATCAGCTTGAAATTGAAGAGCCGGGTGATAAACTTGGTTTTATGGCCACTAAATCACTGCGACCTGAGCCGGTAGATCTCGATGTGAAAATAGTTATTATTGGCCCACCTATGCTCTATTACCTGCTATATAACCTGGACATGGAATTCAGGGAGCTGTTTAAGGTAAAAGCAGATTTTGATACTGTAATGGCTCGGACGGAAGAAAATATCAATAGTTATTATGGTTTTCTTGATTCTTTTTGCCAGAAAGAAGGAGTCAATCACCTGGATAATAGCGCTACAGCAAAAATTGTGGAATATGGTTCCAGGCTCGCTGAAGATCAACAAAGGCTGTCCACTCAGTTTTCAGAAATTGCAGATATTGTTAGAGAGGCCTGTTAGTACGCCGATATCAATCAGGAAGAATACGTTCGTGATGAGCATATTAACAGGGCCATAGAGGCAAAAGTTTATCGCTCTAACCTGGTTCAAAAAAAATTGCAAGAAGCAATTGAAAGAGATGTTTTATTTATCGATACCGAAGGTGAAAAAATTGGACAGATTAACGGACTTTCTGTAATGCAAATGGGTGATTATGCATTCGGAAAGCCAACCCGGATTACCTGTAGTTTGGGCCTGGGCAGAGGTGGAATTATCGATATAGAAAGAGAGGCCCGACTTGGAGGCCGCCTTCACACCAAGGGAGTCATGATCTTGAACGGGTATCTGACGAACATGTATGCTAAAGAGATTCCTTTAACCCTTTCTGCCCGGCTTGTCTTTGAGCAGAGTTATGGTGAAGTTGATGGCGATAGCGCTTCAAGCACCGAGCTTTATACCCTGCTTTCTGCCCTGACCGGTGTGCCCTTAAAGCAGAACCTGGCTGTTACCGGTTCTGTCAACCAAATGGGTGAGGTCCAGGCCATCGGGGGTGTCAATGAAAAGATTGAAGGTTTTTTCGAACTTTGTAAAGCCAGAGGGTTAACCGGGGATCAGGGTGTGATCATCCCCAGGAGTAACCAGCAAAACCTGATGCTCAAAGAAAGCGTTGTTGAAGCGGCTAAAGAAGGCAAGTTCCATATCTATGCTGTTAGTAGTGTTGAAGAAGGTATCGAACTTTTAACGGGTATTAAAGCTGGCAAACGTAAAGAAGATGGTACTTTTGAAGAAGAAACCATAAACTACCTGGTTGAGCAGGCCTTGCGGGAAAATTACCAGAAAATGAAAAAACTTGGCAGGGAAGCAGCAGTGGATAAGGCCCCGGAAGAACACTCTGATGAAACAGATCGGGAAGATAACTGTTAGTGCCATTATTGGTTATCTTACCTGTTCATATTAACATTTAAGCCTGTTTAAAATTCGGCCTTAGTGAAATAATAAAGCGCATGACTGGTATTATTTACAGGATGCGCTTTATGTTTTTATCTATTACAAGTTAGGTCAGCTTTACTGGTTAGAAGAAATAAATACCCCTAAAGCCTGCAGTTCCCGGTCGGAACGATTGACTGTTTTAGGCTTCAGGGCATACTCGTAAGGCACTTCCCTGATTTCCAGGCCGTGAATACCGACCATAAAACCGGAGCGTTTTTCATCAAGCAATAGGTCGACAGCTCTGATCCCGAACCGGATGCCAAGGATTATATCATCAGCCGAAGGTGCCAGCCCTCTTAAGGTAAAACCAAGGTCGGTGGTCCGGACTTCTTCGATTTTTTCTAGTCCAAGCTCAATTTTTAAAACCCGTCTTAAAATTTGTGAAATGCCTCCCAATTTGGGATTGCCGAACGCATCGAGTTCAGGTGTTTCTTCCATAAGGTAGCGGACCAGGTCACTTTTCTCCTTAGCCCGCAGTATGACCGGATCATTATAAGGGATGCTTGTACCTTCAGCTAAAATCAGGTTAACATATTCATTTTCCTTGTAGAGGCGTTTTACCTCGGAACAGAGCTCACCTAAGTTTACCGGGCGCTCAGGAATAGTAATCATTTCTGCACCGGAGGCTACCCCGATTTCAAGGGCCAACCAGCCGGCTTGCCTGCCCATGACTTCCACCAGGGAAATACGGCGGTGAGCCCGGGCTGAATCGGCTGTACTCCTGGCAGCCTGGGCGCCAAAAGCGATGGCAGTCCGGAAGCCGAGCATAACATCTGTCCCGGAAACATCGTTATCAATACTTTTAGGTGCCATAACGGTGGGCAGTCCCCGGCTTTCGAAACGCAGGGCGGATAAGATAGTGTCGTTGCCGCCTGTACCCAAAATGCCGTCAACCCCGAGCTTTTCCAGGTTGCTCATAATCTTTTCCGGGTACCCTTTTTCGATATTTTCATCTGTAAAGGGATTGAAGCGCGAAGATTCTAGAATGGTACTGGAGCGGTTCTCTAAGCCTACTACTTTATCTGTATCCAGCCTTATCATGTAATCCTGCGGCTTGTCGGCCGCCAGGCCGGAAAATGCTTTGCGGATGCCGATAAATTCAGCGCCGTATTCCTTATTTCCCCGGCGCACGACAGAAGCCAGGAAAGCGTTTATGCCCGGGCAGTCACCACCACCGGTGATTAATGCAATTTTCTTGCTCATAGGGTTACCTCCTTCTAAAATAACATGATACGAATATGTTTTATATTCTAACATAAATAATGATTCACTTAATCATAAAAACAGGCAGGATAATAATAAGTTAGCATTACAATCTAAAATATAAGGTCTTTTATTTTAGGGAAATTAATCTAACTATTAACAGGAAGTGTATGAGCTCTTCGAAAAACCTTTAAAATTATTAGGGAAGCTTTCATGTAATTGCACCGGTAAGCTAACCTGTACTAATAAACTTCGTGTACATAAGCCCTTAATTCTGAGGTCTTGCGCAATTTTTTTCAAGATTTTTATTTGCGCTCCCGTAAAGGCCGATTTACACTATGTTTAGAATGGGGTTTTTTGTTATCCAACTTTTATGGAACAGTTTTGTCCAGGTTAAATATGTTTCGACCATAGAAATGATTATAAAACAGTCTTCATCTTGCTATTACCAGCTGAGAGGTATATATTGCTAGATAAAGGAAAATATAAATTATCAGAGCGGGGATGTGTTTTAAAATGGCCAAAGCCTGGAGCATTAAGAATCTTTACTATTACCTGGTGTGCCTGGTGACTTTATTCATGTTTGTCGGGGGAGCGATTTCAAGTGTGAATAGCGCAATGCAAATTATCCTCCCTGAAAAACCAAATATCCCTATATTTTATACATACTACCCTGATTACAGAGAAGAGTATGAACAGCCGGTTTTTGGTCCTCCTCCGTTAGAAGAGCTGGAAGAACGAAGAGCGGAGCAGGAAAGTATGCAAGGCTATTACCGGGGTTACAGTGTCCGCCAGCTTCTGAATTCCATGGCTTTCGTGATTATCGCAGGGCCTATTTACATTTATCACTGGAGGCGAATTGAGCTTTCAGAAGAAAAGCGGTGTGATAATGATGAGAATTAGATGGGATCTCGAGCACGTTTATTATTACCTGGTCTGCTTTGTGGCCCTGATCCTGGTTATAATTGGGACAGTAAATCTGACCCAAACCGCTATAGCTTATGTAATACCCGGTTACGATTATTATGGTCTTTACGGGCCCGGGGAGTTAACCAGGGATATGGAGCAGTGGGAAAAATGGTTTGGTGCTGAATTTGTAGCAGATGAAAAGGAGCGCTATGAAACTTTGCAGGAAGAAAATCAGCGACGCCGCTTGACCAGGGACCTGGTAAGCAGCCTTGCTTTCATCGGTGTAGCTGGCCCGGTATATCTTTATCACTGGCGCAAGACCAGTCGACTTGAAGCTGTACAATGACAGAGAAATTATGTTTTTAATAAAGGACCGATGGCCTCACTAGCCAAAACAAGGCTAATGATTATGGAGATGAATAGCCACTGGTTGCGGTTATGGTTTTAAATATAATTTGATAAGCTATAATGAACAATTTTCTTGCAATTATCTGGCATACTTGATAAGTTTTGATTAAATCAGTTAGTGATAAGGGGGATAAAAATGAAATTCAAATTGATTTTATTGCTATTGATGTTAGTCATTTTTGTTGGGAGTGGTTGTGAAGAAGATGAATTGACGATTGCAGAAGTTATTGAAGGAGCTATTCAGGCTGTTGATGGAATTAATGCTACTGCCTTTGAAATGGAAATGATCCAGGACTTCAACATGGAAGGAATGTACAGTTTTACAACAACAGCCAGGGCTACTGGCCGAGCGATGGAAGATCCGATGATGGCGGAATATCAGGTTGAAATGGAAACTGCTGGAATGAGATTTGACATGAAAATGTACCTTGCAGACAATCTCCTTTACATTGAAATACCGGAATTTGGTTGGGTTTGGGAAGACATAACCGAAGAAGTAATGTTTGCCGAGTCATATGAAGATCCTTTTGAATTTATTGATCTGCTTGAGAATGTAAATCCGGAAAATGTGAGTATGGAAGCAGATGATGGTTACTATAGTCTAGTTTATGAAGATGCAACTGGAGAACTGGCCACTTTGCTCAAAGAAAGAGCCGAAGCGCAACTTGGAGCAGAAATGTTTGGACTTTCTGAAGCTGAAGAAGCGGAAATTGAAAATATATTAAGCGAGCTAGAATTCTCAGAATTAATTTATAAAGTTAAGATTGACACTCAAAGTTTTTTACCGGCAGAAAGTGAAATTGCATATAACCTGTCAATGGAAATGATGGGAGAAGTTTTAGATATGCGGCAAGAAATAAATATTACCTATGTTGAGTTCGATACCTTTGAGAGTATTGAAGTGCCAGATGAGGTTATCAATGAGGCAATTCCCTTGAGCGAATTATTTTAAATATTTTGTTACTACTGTTGAAAAAAATGATCCGGTGAGATTAAATATAGCTGGTGGATTATGCTGGCTGATATCAGAATCTAGATCTATAAACCGTAATATCTCAAACTAGATTTTCTTCTGCCAGTTTAATTCAAAACTAGAGGCACATTCAGGCCTGGCTTCATCCCCACTTTTTTGCCTTCTAGATTTGTTCTGTTAAGAGCAATCGCTAATTGTTAAAGGTGAAGTTATAGCCAAGAACCTGCAATTATAGAAATCTTGCATGCCTGAAAGGAGGAACTATGGAAGGAAAATCAGCCAAGGAAAGTAAGGCCATGATCATCCAGCAGATGACCCAGGCTGATGCCAACCTGGCAGGAAACGTGCATGGTGGTTCGATTATGAAACTGGTAGATAGTACTGCCGGCATAGTTGCTGCCAGGCACTCGTCAAGCAACGTGGTAACCGCATCGATAGACAGGCTAGATTTTTACCACCCTGTTTATATTGGCGAACTGCTCAAGATCAGCGCATCTATAAATTATGCCGGGAAAACCTCGATGGAAATTGGCGCCCGGGTAGAAGCGGAAAATGTTATGACCGGTGAAGTCAGGCATACCGCATCGGCTTATCTGACTTTCGTTGCCCTTGACAAAGAAGGTAAGCCCAAACCGGTTTCTCCTTTAATTTTAAAAACCGATGAAGAAAAAAGGCGTAATCTTGAAGCGGGAGAAAGGCGTAAAATCAGGCTGAACGAAAGGCGCCGGGAGAACAATTACAGCAGGTAGGCTTTATAGTTTACCAGAATCATATTAACTTGCCCTTTCAAAATAAAAACGGTGCTGATTAGTGCCTGGAGGTGAAAAATTATCTGAAAAAGTATCCGACCCTGGGCTGCTGTGGTCTTGACTGCGGCATGTGCCCGGCATATTACACCGACGGGTCTTCCCGGTGTCCCGGCTGCTGCGGAGAAGATTTTTTTGAGAAGCACCCATCCTGCTCTTATATTACCTGCTGTGTCAAGAAAAAGGGTTTGGAAGTATGCGCGCAGTGTAAAGATTACCCCTGTGCTAAATTTGAGGGAGCCTCGAGCGGACCTGATGTAAAAACCACCGCTAAAAATATTTTACTGAACCAGCAGTTTATCCAGGAATTCGGGATTGCAAAATACATGGAGCAGCAAGAACTGAGGATAAAGATGCTCCGAAGCATGCTGGAAAATTATAACGACGGTAGATCTAAAACCTTTTATTGCCTGGCCACAACCTTGCTTTCAGTTGACGGACTTAAAAAAGCTTTAAATGAAGCAGATCAAATAATTGAAGCTGAAGGTGTTAATGAAGATAATATGAAGGGCAGGGCAAAAGTATTGAAGGGTATTTTAAACCGGAAGGCCGGTGAAGAAGGTGAGATTTTGAAGATGAGGAAGGGGAAATATAATTAAATATTTACAGGAAACCGTATCATAAAACCAACTTTCGTTAGGTTATTTTTAAAATCTAAGGAAGTATCATAGTTTACGAAGAGAGAAAAACCGATCTCAGTCTTTGAAAGATCGGTTTTTCTATGAAAAAGTATTGGGAGGTATCATCTATGTTTAAACAAGGCTGTTACAACAAAGCCGGTTATTGGCCGAAATTTCTCAAAGGCTTAGTAATAGGGTTCTTCCTGTGCCTGGCCCTTACTTCGATGCTATTTATTGTTGGCGGTTGTGCAGAAAATCACGACAACGAAGTGGTTGAAGAAGAAGCTGCAGTTAAAGAACAGGAAGAGAAAATTGCCAGCCTGGAAGTATCAAAAGAGCTTCAAGAAAGAATGCACCTGGATACAGAAGTGGTCACCATCGAAAAGCGGTAGGGTTTAACAAATCAGCATGGCTGGCAGCAGAGTTGGCAAATGAGTTTTGAGAGTATCAATATTTTGATCGTGTTGGTGGTCCTTATTTTGTATTTATCCGGTTTTCTGAGTTTTATCCTGGCCGGAAAGCTGCTGGAAAGACGAATAATACCATGATTATTATTATGGGCCTTGCAGCAGATTTAATTTCCGGGCCAGACTTACAGCTTCAACCCTGTTCCTGGCCCCCAGTTTCCCGTAAATATTGCTGGTATGCCACTTAACTGTCCCCTCCGAAAGAAAAAACTGTTGCGCTATTTCCTGGTTGGAATAACCCTCGGCAATTAGCTTAAGTATTTGCAGCTCCCTGGGGTTAAGCTCCTCAACAATTAGATGGTCATAGTCGTGATCAGAAGCTTGTTTCTCCTTAACGGGTTCTTGCTCTTCCGTTGCATCCGGTGCAATTGCCTGGTATATTTTACGGGTAAAGCCGGTTAAGCCCGGACTTAAAAGCTGACCACCGGCGGTGTGCTTACCCTCAAGAATGCCCGAATAAACGGGAGCCAGGGATTTACCCTCATCGATAAATGTTTGAAAATAGCCTGATTCCCGGCCGGATTGAAGGGCCTTTACCAGGAACTCTTCAGCCGCCCCGCTATGTCCGGCCTGTTCTGCCAGGTCTGCTTTAACCAGCAGTGTTTCAAGCAAAATTCTGTGGTTCCCGCCTGCTAAGGTAAATTCTTCGACCCGGTCCAAAATCCCCTGGGCCCGGTCCTTGTTATTTTTATCATCCAGCATCAGCAGGCGGGGGAGGACCAGGTGTCCTCTTTCCCGGCCGCCTTTCACCGCCGCTTCTTCAGTAACGCCTGTTTGAGCAAGAACATTTTTGGCCTCTGTGAGATTTCCCATTTCAAGAAGGATCCGGGCTTTCCAAGAGGCTGCGGGAATTGTGATGTAAAGCGGCAGCCCCGGATCGCGGTTTAATTCTTCTATTGTAGCAATTACCTCCAGGCCTTCATGATATTTTTGTTTTGAGAATAAAAGAGCTATTTGAAAAAGATAGCACCACCCCAGGAATGGTTTTTCCGGCTGGTTAAGAAAAACTCCTTTAGTTATAAGGCGTTCTGCTTCATCGAGTTCGCCCTTTTCCCGCTGCAGTTCCCCCATTAAAACCCAGATGCTTCCTGTCCTGGGGATGCCGGATAAACCTTTTTCCCCGATAATATGGAGCGTTTTCTTGGTTATTAGTTCCGCTTCCCGCAGTTTTCCCAGGCAGCGAAGATTATTAGCCACCTTTAAGTTGCAGTTTATGGCCAGGTAATGGCTGCCTGTTTTTTCACTGTTCCTGTATGCTTCAAGGTAAAATTGGTGGGCATTTTTCGGATTTCCGGAGAAAAACCTGATATCTCCCGAAAAGTATG
>PWMM01000218.1 GCA_003558195.1 Syntrophomonadaceae bacterium | reverse complement strand
CTGCTCTCTTTCCTGGATGAAACCGTACCCAGCAAGCAGGTCCGAAACCTGGCTGAATTTACCGAGGAATACATCAAGCTATTCAGCATGCTTGCTGTTAAGTATAATATTAATATAGTGGGTGGAACCCACTTCATCGAGGAAGAAGATCTTCTCTATAATGTCAGCTTCCTCTTTCACCGCGATGGGACTATTGACCATCAGTACAAGCTGCACATTACTCCTGATGAAAGGACATGGTGGGGTATCCAGCCCGGCAACGAGCTTAAGGTATTTGATACCGATTGCGGTAAAGTAGCCATCCTGATTTGCTACGATACCCAGTTTCCCGAGCTCGGCCGTATGGCCACCGACAAGGGGGCACGCATTATCTTCACCCCATTCTGCACCGACGACCGGCAGGGTTACCTGCGGGTCCGCTACTGTGCCCAGGCCCGGGCCATTGAAAACGAGATCTATACCGTTATCTCCGGCACAGTTGGCAATCTGACCCATGTGCCCCGCAGTGACACCATGTACGCCCAGTCCGGGATCTTTTCACCTTCTGACTTCGCCTTTTCACGAGACGGCATTGTTGGCGAGTGCAGTCCTAATATTGAAACCGTTGTCATAGGTGATCTAGACCTGGAAATTTTGCGTCGTAGCCGCATTAACGGCACAGTTACCCATCTAAAAGATCGCCGCAGGGATTTATACCGGATATTTGAAGGGACTGCTATCCCTAAAAAAAGCTACGGCGAGGTTCCCGCCCCCAGGTCCAGTGAAATCAAAGAAGACCTTTCCGGTGAGGAAACCGGCCCGGCAGGGACAAAAAAGTAAGCCACCGCCTAGAACCGGACCTTATTAACTGGTTTTTGGCCGGTTTTTTTATAGCAGTTTCGCTAATTCTGCCCGGTTTACAATAAAGTGGCTGTTATGAATTATTCTTTTTGGTTGGCTTTTGTTTCCGGGGGCTGTAGTAGAGGCAGGGTATACCAGAAGACTGGTAAACTACTCCGGCGGGAGAAAACCTGGTTTTAAATTCCAAAGCCCGGCAGCCCCGGGGGAATTTTTTATCCCAGGTAATATAATAGTAGCGGCCCTTTAAGCAGTTGATATTATTTCCCCTGGCCTGTTTATTTTGCATAATTACCCTGCCCTCAAAAAAATTATCGATAATTACAGGTGCAGCATCATTCAAGCAGGCTAAGCGGTTATAGTTATCTTCCCCGGTTTTTTAAGGGGAAAGCCGGTAAAGGTTATATTTCCCCTGCCTGAGGGATTTCCTGGGCCGCTCTCTGTAACCTGCCTTATCTCAAAACATTTCCAGGAATATTTCAAGCAGCTCTGGATCGAACCTGATTCCGGCCTGAGCTCTTAACCGGTCAGCTGGTTCCTGCCCTTTTATTTCTTCAAGGCTACTTGCCTCCTGCATGAGATCCTGGTAAGCCCTGGCAATAGCCAGGATGTGGCATTCTAAGGGTATCTCTGAACCTTTAAGGCCTGAAGCATAGCCCGAACCATCCCAGTTTTCATGATGGTATAAGATCAGTTCAGCGATCTCAGGTAGCTCTGGTGTAGCCTGGGCCAGGCGGTAACCTCTTTCGGTAATGCTGGCTTAATCTTTCTCTTTCCTGCTTGCTTAATTGATCTGAGGGTTTATTTAAAAGTGCTTCCCTACAATCGGTTAGCGATTACAGGGTATTCGCTAACCGATTTTCCTCTTAAATCGTTACCAGAAGTAGCGCTTATAATTTCAAAAGCAGGGCTAACATAGGCTTAAATAAAGTCAACGGGCTTGCCGTTATTATCATGCACAACCCTGTGTTGAACGTAAGCTTGATCTGGATCTGCTTTTAAATTATTATGAATTTCATCTTGCCCGGGCATTTGAAATATCCTTCCCTGTGCAATAGTGATTATAGCTTCTTGTGAGGTTTTACCTTGAGTAATAGCTGAAGTTCTGAAAAAATTTAAAAAAGTTCTTTTATAATTACGACTGAGAAACTATTATTCCTGCCAAAAAATGGTTTTCTTAAAAAGATTTTATCCCGGGGATCTTTTATGGTTTAATTGTGCTAATATTAAAATATCTAAAAAAGCTTTTTCTGGCGACCCGGTCAGGTTAACCCGATCCAGTTTTTCCTTTAGAGTTAGAACAATTACTGCTTTCAATAAAAGGAGGTTTAATTTATGGACAGTCCTTTAAAAGTAGACCTAAACTATTTGCGCCCGGAATTAGAAGGATTTCAGGAGTATTTTGAAAAGACAATGTACCCCAGTTTACTGGAAATGGAAACCAGGCGGTTAGAGGCCAGGAAAAAAGCTAATAGAAGGGCCTTATTAGCCCTCATCCCTCTTCTTTTAGGCGTTGCCGCTTTTTTTGCCCTGGGCTTCAGTATCCGGGAAGATGCCTTAGCTTTCTTTGCTGTTATTGCTCTTTACATCATTATGGCCTGTCTTTTAATAGCCAGGCCAATGAGCAGGGTAGGTTCAGATATTAAAACATTTATAATGGATAGCATCTGTTCTTTTATGAAAGTAAATTACAGCGCCACAGATAATAATTTTCCTTTCAAGGTTTTTAAAGATGCAGGCCTGCTACCGGGGTATGATAGCAGATCTTTAAAAGATCATGTTCATGGCACTTACAAAAATATCCCCTTTAACCTGATCGAGTGCTCCCTTTCTAAAACTCATGGCAGCGGTGATGATGAACGTACAGAAACAGTCTACCACGGGATCTTGCTTGCCATCGATTATCCTTATCCGATCAGCGGAAAAACCCTGATCAGCAGTGATTCCGGTATGTTCAAAAACTTCTTCAAAGGCCTTTTTCACGGTCAAAAGATCAAAGTGGGGCACCCGGGCCTTGATGATCACTATTTGATTCATACCTCCGACGAAGAAGAAGCCCGGAAGCTGCTCTCCCCGCAACGGGTTGAGAAAATCATGGCCCTTGTTGAGCATATCGGACCCTCGGCCCTGGAAATGGCTTTTATGGACGGCTATCTCCTTTTATCGGTCAGGATTGATAGCGCTCATTTTCCAGTAACCAGTCATTCCCCCGCCACCTGTACCGCCACTGTGGCTAACATTATCCAGGAACTATGCTACATTTTTGACCTCATCGATATCCTTGGCTCTGAAGAAAAAACGGCCTGAGCTAATTATTTTTTTACTCTCTATTCCCTGCAGACTGCAGGGTAACAGTGAAAAGGTCACGAATTATTTGTTGCCGCT
>PWMM01000274.1 GCA_003558195.1 Syntrophomonadaceae bacterium | reverse complement strand
TTTATTTACAGGGACAGCTTTAAGTAACTGTTCCCTGATTAGATGAAAATCATAAAGCAAATAAAATACCAGGAAAAGGATTAAAAAGAAATCAACTATACCAATGATAAATTGAAAAGAGGCCTCAGCCAGGTATTCTATTCCTTGATAAAGGCTATCAGTAATGCCCATAAGATATGTTCTTATCTCTTCTTCTATTTCAAATAAAACTATTTGCTGAGAGAGCCAGGACATATATTCTTGAAAACGAACCAGATACTGAGGGAAACTCTCAACTAGATCCGTAGCTTCAAAATAAATCACCGGTATGAGTAAACTTATAATGAAAACACAAAACAAAATAAAAGTAAGAAAAACCAACGCAGAAGCAATTCCGTGACTAATATTAAACCTGGATTTTAAAAAGGTCAGAAGAGGGTAAAATATATAAACAATTAAAATGCTAATCAGTAAAAGCCCAATCAGCCAGGAAATACTATAGGCAAATAAGACAGCACCGGCAAGCACAAGCATAAAAGTGATTAGCCGCATGGTATATTTCCATTGATAATCATTAACGCTCATTTCAAGTTCACCCTGTTATTATTATTGACGAAACTTAAAAAATAGAACATCGCCATCTGTAACCCTATAGTCACGACCTTCTACTCGGACTAAGCCTTTTTCACGCGCCTGCCCTAAACCACCTTCTTTTATTAGCAAATCCCAGGCAATAACTTCCACTTTAATGAAACCACGTTCTATATCAGAATGGATTTTACCAGCAGCTTTATCTGCAGGCAGGCCGGAAGGAACTACCCAGGCTTTAGCTTCTTCACCTTTAATGGTGTAAAAAGTGGATAACCCTAAATGATTGTAACACTCATTCAGCAAAACCTTAGATTTGCTCTCGTTTAGCCCATAAGCATCCAAAAGGATTTTTTGGTCGTCACTGGAAAGGTCAATTAGTTCTGCTTCAAGGTTAGCACAAAGAGGGACAACAGGTTCAGAGACAGGAAGGAAATCAGGATTGAGATTTAATAGTTGATTTTCATTTACATTGTAAACATAAACCATTTCTTTAAAGGTTAACAGTGCCAGTTCCCCGGTTAAATTCTTTGCAGCCCCTGACACTTCAAGATTTTTAAGAAATTTGCCCTCATTTAAATGTTTTTCCATGCGATTAAGCGCTGCCAGCTCCTGATGAGCTGTTTTGTCACCGCTTTTAAGCTTCGGCTCCACTTTTTGCTTACGCCGGGCAACCATATCGAGATCAGCGAGGCACAGCTCTAGATTGACCGTATCAATTCTGGACAAAAGTTCTTTTTGATCAGCAGCCTTTAAATCAAAACCAGCTACAACATGAATTAAAAGATCTACGTCTCTTAAATGACCAAGAAACTGGTTGCCTAAACCTTCACCTTGGCTGGCACCTTTTACAAGGCCGGCCACGTCAATCACCTCAATCGTGGCCGCCGTAATTTTTTTAGGCTTGCTTAGTTCTGATAAATCCAATAATCTTTGATCTGGAAGTTCTACTATGGCCTTGTTAGGATCAATAGTAGAAAAAGGATAGTTTTCGATGGTTACATTTAGCGCAGTCAAAGCTTTGAACAATGTTGATTTTCCTGCATTAGGTAGACCGACAATACCGCAGCTCCAAGCCATACCACACCCCCTGCTTAACTTGACTCAGGGTCTTGACCAGATTGAAGCTCAGGAAAGACCTTTTTTACACGGCGTTCAAATCGGGAGCGGGGCATTAGAACACTGCGACCGCATTTCTCACATTTTATCCGAAAATCCATTCCCACCCTGATTATCCGCCAACAATTAGAACCACAGGGATGTCCCTTTTTCATTTCCACCAATTGGCCAACATAATAATCAGCCATATTTTTAAGCACCAATCCTCTAAAGCTCTTTTAAAACATTATTAATTTGTTCATTAACTTCATCAATTTCTTTATTTCCATCTACTGTATAGAGTAAATCCCTTTCCTGGTAAAACTCAATTAGCGGCTCAGTTTGCTTTTTATATACTTCAAGCCTTTCTTTTACTGTGGTTAATGTGTCATCATCCCTTTGATAGAGATCCCCGCCACATTGATCACATACATTGCGAACCTTTGGAGACTTGTACTTGACATGATAGTTCGCTCCGCAATCACAGCAAACCCTTCTTCCTGTCAGTCGCTCAACCAACTCATTTTCTTCTACTTCTATCAACAAGACTTGATCAATAGCTGCTTCGATCTCAGGCAAAACATTTTCCAGGAAAACAGCTTGTTCAACCGTCCTTGGAAAACCATCTAAAAGCGCTCCATTTAGACAGTCTGGTTCTTTTAGTCTTTCCCTTACTATCTCAACTACCAGGTTATCGGGGACAAGCTGCCCTTGATCCATAAATTCTTGCGCTTTGCGCCCCAGTGAGGATTCTTCTTTTACCGCTTTTCTTAAAATATCACCTGTTGAAATGTAGACTAAACCATGATTTTTTACAATCCTATCAGCCTGAGTACCTTTGCCTGCGCCTGGCGGCCCTAAAAGAATAATCAGCATTTCAATACCTCGCTTTTTAAACTTAAAAGTTTGTTTGTTAATTAAGGATCCAAAATTAAGTAATTCTACTTAACAATTCTAATTCCTGCCATCAGTAAATAAAAACGTGCTATCCGGCAATACATTATAAAGAAAACAGGAAGCCATTTTGCTTCCTGTCAGCAGATTGCCTTTTAATGATAACCCACAATACAATATTTATAAGGCTTTTTCTTTTGAAGATTTATCTTCTAATGGCCCTTTTTGCTTGCTTTGAGCAAGTCGATCTGAGCCAAAAGGCCCGTATTGCTTTTCTTTATTTGCCTGGCTTTCAGCTGCACCATCTTCGCGATAATGCATTTCCATTTTACCTGAAAGGACCGCTCCTTCTTCAACTAAAAGGGCGTTTGCCTTGAATGTACCGCTGGCCCGGCCAGTTCTTTTTAATTCCAGTTTACCTTCAGCCTCCAATGTCCCTTCATATTTCCCGGCAATAGTTATGTTCCTGGCTTTCATTTCCACAAAAACCCGGCCGCTTTCTCCAACAACAATGTCACCCTGGTTGTTTATAATGCCTTCTGCCTCTCCATCAATCCTGATCAAACCTTTACCATTAATTGTTCCGTTAAAATGAGTATCTTTACCAATGATTGTGTTTACTTTATCAGATGGCACTTCAAGATTATCTTTTTTAAACATCCA
>PWMM01000243.1 GCA_003558195.1 Syntrophomonadaceae bacterium | reverse complement strand
GAGCAGACCTGCCAGGGCATATCTCCAGTTGTGCCCCCTGATGATCCGGTTAGCGCCCAGCAGCAGGGCTACTGCCAAGGCTGTTATTACAGCAATATCAAGGCCCAGAAGCCCATTTGTAACTACAAACACTAAAGGAGGCAGCAGGGCGTCAAACGTTTTACCCGATACCACCATCTTTAATTCATCTAATATTTCTATCTGCTTTTTCCCCAAGTTGATAACCCTTCCTTCAATTAAAATCTTTTAAAAGGCTGGCTTTACGGTCACCAAGGAATAGTTCCAGCCAGTCCCCGTCACTGCGGTAAAGGGCCAGCAGGATATAGGCAGAGGCAGTGAGAAAGCCAAATACCATCATCAGGATAATCCAGGTTACTTTTGAGGGCACATTCTTTTCCCTAAAAGCGATCCACATTGAAAAAAGAATAAACCCTACATACAAATCAACCAGGGAAACAATCCCCCAGGGGTTTACTAAAAGTTCAGCACCATCTTCGCTGAAACTGCCGTTAATAAAACCGTTTAGAAGAACAATAATCATTGCTAATAAGCCAAGCCAGGAAATGAATTTTGCTGTTTTCAATAAAATCTTCCCCTTATTCTTTTTTTGATTTTCCTTATTTAAATTAATCATAGCAAATAATCTATTGGGCGGTCAAAGTTCTTACAAGCTGCCGAAGTTAAAAGTGAGTTTTAAAACCTGCATTTCACTGAATTCATCCAACCTGTATCTATATTTTATGATAGAAGATATTGGTGTAAGCATTCATAGATGCAATCCTGCCAACCATAGAAAGGGCTATTCCTATAACATGGAGCAGTCCGGTAATCAGAACATTATGCTTTTTTAAGAGCCATTAAAGTTAGATAAATCTTATAGGTACCTAAACGCTCAGTTTCGTAAGTTTAAAAGGGAAGGTGATATGATCAGCATAGAAAAACATTTAGGGCCAGGCATTTTAAACAAATTCAGGCAATTTAAGTGGAAGCAAAGGAGAAGCAGGGGATTTAATAGGGTTTAATTTTGCGGAAGATTTCTTCCAGGGATACAGCAGCAAAGGTGGACGAAGAGTCGGCCATGGCGTAGGGGATAATCAGTTCATCGTTATGAATAATCGCCCCGCAGGAGTAGACAACATTGGGCACGTAACCCTCGCGCTCTTCATCGTTGGGGGCTAGCAGCGGTTCACGGGTTTGCCCGATTACCCTGGTTGGGTCGTCGCGGTCAAGCAGGGTAAGGCCTAAACAGTAGCGACGCATCGGTCCGACCCCGTGCGTTAAGAGCAGCCAGCCATGTTCGGTTTCGAGGGGAGACCCACAATTGCCGATCTGAATAAATTGCCAGGGGAACTGCGGTTCTTGTAGCTTATGAACATCCCTCCAGAAGTGAATATCTTCTGAGAACATGATGTAGTTGTTGACCCCGTCGATACGGGCAAGCATGGCGTATTTGTTGTAGATACGCCGGGGGAAAAGAGCCATACCCTTGTTCTGCGCATAATCACCGTGGATAGGCAAAACTTTAAACCGGTAGAAATCGGTAGTTTCAATTAACTTGGGCATAATTGCAAATCCGCTGTAAGCGGTATAAGTGGCGTAATAGGTGACCGAACCATCGTCGTCGATGAATCGCACAAACCTGGCATCCTCGATCCCGTTGATTTCGGAATATGAAATCGGGTAGATCACCCGCTCGGAAATTGCCGTATCGAGAGAAAAGTATATTTCGTAGTGTGAATTGGCCAGCCAGTTAATATCCTTGATTACTTTAATTTGCAGCGGGTCAAGGTTGTTCTCTTCGATAGCCCTGGCTATACTGCCCTGTAGTTCGCCGTAAACAAACTGATCGTTTAAATGCTCCATAACCATGCCGGTTAAATCTTCCTGGACCCCCATCTCTTGCAGTTTTTCAATAAAGGTCTGCTTGTTATAAACGTGTCTTGTTACCGTTTCGGGGATATCGACCAGATCGCCTGGTTCTTTGAAGGTAAGGTTATTGTCTTTGTCAATAATACCGCTTCTGAAAACCAGCGAAGAGATATGGCCTTCGCCTGTGGCCCTGAAACTGACGATCACCCTTTTTTCGTCTTCGCCGAGTGCCGTCTGATCGGGATCCTCCACGATTGAAGGGTTGAAAAAGGCGGCCGATTCGATCGAGTATTCCATGGTGAAGTAAGCGCCAATCAGCATTTTTATTGCTACGCTCAGTTCTTGGGGGTCGATCCCAATTTGTTCGATTATGTGTTTAACATTTCCAAAGTGGTTTTCGAAAATGCGGCTAATATTGCGGTGTCGCTGGGAAAAATTAGTTAAAACCTGGTTCAGGGTAAACCTGGCCTCTTGCTCGGGCAGCGCCAAAATATTCCTGATGATGTTAGGCGCCCGCTCTTCACCGCCCGGCATAAAGAAACGGGCAATCACTCTCTTGGAATCGGGGCAAAAGCGAATATTTTTGCGAGTTACTTTAAAAACCAAGTTTTTAACACCTGCTTCCAGATAATTTAATTACTTCCAGGCCATATCAGCCAGTTCCAGCGAATCTAAGTAGCAAAGCATGGATTGAAGCGGATCGAGTTGATAATCGTTAGTCGCTATCGCTAAAGCTTGATCAAAATCACCTTTTTCGTAGAGCAGAACAAGGTCGAGTAATTTTCTGTAATCTCCTTCTTCACCGCGCAGGGCTTGCTTGATATCTTCGGCCAGGGGCAGTTCTGTCAGCACTTCTTCCATTGGCTGGCTGAGAAATACATCTAGCAGCGAAAAAAGGCCGGTAAGAAATAGCTCGGAGCTGCGGTCTTTAAGCTTTGAATGCTGAGCCATCGCTTCGCAAAACTTGGCCCGGGTAACGGCAACAACAATCAGTTCATCCGGCTTGTCATAACCGACATTGCGCAGGGCTATCAGCGAAACCCACTTTACCAACTCTTTCTGGCCGTGCAGGGCGATGGCCTGGCGGATTGAACTGATTGGAAAACGCAATGAAAAGACAGGGGAATTGATGAAACGGATCAGTTTATAGGATAAGGTAGAATCCTGACTGATTATGCTCTCCATCTGGTCTATGTCCATCTCAGGTTTGTAAACTTCCTGCATTAAACGCAGGTTTTGCATCTTGGTAGTTGAAAGCCCCTTGCCTTTTATAATTGCCGGCTCACAAAAAAAGTAACCCTGGCAATAATCGAAACCGTAGTCCATGGCGGTATAATAGTCCCTAACTTTTTCAACCT
>PWMM01000189.1 GCA_003558195.1 Syntrophomonadaceae bacterium | reverse complement strand
GCTATGTAACCATCAAAGCAAACAATGTTATTGCTGCAGCAATCTTTCATGGTTCAATTAATGCTGTGGCCGGGCTGGCCATTATGCCTATAACAGGAGCAATACCTTTGCTCACGGGAGTAATGGGTTTAGCAGGGTTTTTGGTTTTGGCAGTTTTAAACCTGCTAATTTTCCTTTTCGGCAAACCAGAAGAACTGATGCAAAGAGAATTCTATTAGAAATAGGCTGGAGTCAGGTTTTGCTGGCTTTATCTGGACATGGGCAAGCCTTGCTGATGGAAAGGATTAATATACCTTAGTTGCTTAAGAAATAACCCCTTCCTGGAGAGGTTTAGTATTATACAAAGGAACGGCGATGAGTAAAACCTTACAGAATACTTTATGGATCTTGGCTCTTGCAGTGCTACTCCTGGGTGTGCCCAGGCTAGCCGGTGCTATTGCTGACCTGTTTGACTATCAGGCTATAGACCCGGACGGTTCATATGCCTGGATATCGGTGCATCATATAGTGCAAGCTCTTGTATTTATAGTAATGATTGCTGCTGTTACCAGGCATAAGTCTCTCGATTTCGGATTAAAATGGGGCAAGAAAGATTTAGGTAAAAAATATGTTATAAATTTTACGCTGTTTTTTTGCTTAGGCTCTTTAGCTGCTCACGCAATTACCTTTTTCAGTGCTACATTTCAACCATTCCCATATCCCCTGACTGCAACCAATATCTTGGGACAAATGGGCTTTCAGCTCTTACTGTCCGGCCCGTCAGAAGAGCTGATTTTCAGGGCTTTTGCCATCACTATGCTAGCGCTTTTTATCAGGGGAAGGGTTGTGATGGAGAAACTTAGCCACGCTAATCTCATTGCTGCAGTTATTTTTGGCCTGGCCCATGTCGGTATTTCTTTTGAACCTTTTAGTCTCACTTACCATCCCTTCCAGGTATTCCTCTCAATTGGGCTGGGAATTGTTTACGGCGATTGTTACGAAAAAACCGGAAGCGTTTTTTATCCCATGATCCTGCACAGCATCAGCAATGTTATAATGGTCGGCCTTACTATTATAGCAACTATCATTTTAATCTAAACCGGAATTATAGAATGCCTCCCATATTCGCGCTTGCTCCTGTTTATCCATTTTTTATGATATATAAAAATAAGATGGTTTACTTATCATGACTATTATTTCTCGTGAAATTTTAGGTTTGGCAAGAAGAAACAAGGGTTAACTATTTCTTGATTTTAGCCAGAAAATTGGTCTGGTAATAAAGAGTATTTGTAGGGCAAATATCGATACAATGACCGCAACCCACACATCTTAAATTATCAACATCCATGGCCTTTTCTGCCCGGCTTTTAATATCAATAGCCAGGGGGCAAGCCTGGTTACACTTGTTGCACCTTATGCATTCACTTTTGGTGGTAACAATTTTCTGTCCGCTAAACCTGCTTAAAAAACTTAAAACTGTACCAAGCGGACAATAGTAGCAGTAGCCCCGTCCGGTGAATATGACCCACAAGAACATCATTGCCAGTAGCTCTGCGCCCAGGTATTTAAAAACTTCAGCCTGAACCACCACTTCGGGATCAAGGGCAATGGGCAGACCGCTTAAGTTAAGAACCCAGAAGGAAGTGAAAAAGAGGGCCAGCATGAGGAGCAACCATTTCAGCAGGTTAAATACTTTTAATACTTTAGGCTTTATGCTCATGCCTTTGCCTATGAGTGGAAAAGCGGGGGCAAAAACTTCGGAAGCAAAACCATTAAAAAGACAAAGGGTTGAACACTGCCACCTTCTGCCAAAAAGAACTGTCCCGCTAAAAACAATAATATTCATAAAGGCGAAAAATATCAGAGCTGCTGTAATTCCGGCCGTGCCCCAAAGAGGGTAGTTACTCTGGTAAAATGAGCTTTTCTCAGTGAAAAGGTGCAGCGGAAAAGTGGTCCAGGGCAGAGGCATGGAAAACAAGTACAGTTCAGAAATGTTCAATAAAACCGGGCCGGTAATGTGCACAACCAGGGCTATGATGATAAAACCTTGCAGGTTTCTTTTCCGCATAGTTGTTCTTCCAGAAAGAGCAATAACCTTTAGGGTAAGATAGCTTCCACAGATAATGAAAATTGTTTTAATCCAGTTTTCATAGAAATGCCAGAACCAGGAGATTAATTCTGCAACAGCAGGAGATGCCTGATCGGCATAGCCGTAATTTAAACCGGCAATAAAAAGGGCCATGAGGATGTAAGCTGCTAGCATGTACTTGAGGATTACTACTTCCAGTGGCTTTTCTTTTTTCATTTAGCTCACTTTCTTAGAACAGTTTTTGATAGTTTGGCTGAACCTATTTCACTAAACCAGGTTAGGAAAATATTTATAACAATTATACTAAAAACAGCTTATTATACAAAAGAGCGGCGAAATGTTTATTGATCCTTTGTTTTATCAGTGTTAAGCTATATTTAACTAAATCCTGGCATTTATAATGCATTTATTAAAGCATACAACTGACAGGAAAAAGGATAGTCCTTTTAGCAGGAGAATTAAATAATGTCCGGACAGGATAATGAACTTAAGCCAGAAAAGAATTTATCGCCAGCTTTTGCCCGTTATCAAATTGCCAGGGATAAAAATGGTAAACCGGTTGATTTTACTTTCCTTGACGTAAATTATGATTTTGAAATGATATGCGGTTTACCGCGAAACGAAATCCTGGGGGAAAAAGCAAGCACAGTCCTGCCCAGTATGGAAAAAGACGGATTCGATTGGAACAGTATTTACAACCAGTTGGTATCCACCGGTAGAATTCATACCGGAGAATTCTACTCAAAGCCCCTTGAAAGATGGTTTAAGATAGAGAGCTGCGATGACGTTAGAAGAAATAGTTGACGAGCTGAAGAAGTGTTCAGGTACGCAGTTTGACCCGGATATAGTGAATATTTTTCTTGGGATCCTAAAAACAGATGGGCAAACTTAAAGCCAGGTTTGTTTTTATATGGATAACCAGGGAAATTTCAGGGTAATAGCTTTTTATTGATTTACCAAGCCGGATCAGGGATCTTTTTTTATGACAAAGCTTTCTTAACGGCCGCATGTGCATGAATAGTGGTAGTATCAAACACCGGGACTGCAATATCATCCTGCTTGATGATCATTGGCAACTCCGTACATCCCAAAACAATGCCTTCACAACCCTGGGCAATCATTTTTTGTATGATCTGCATAATTGCAGTTTTTGATTGCCCGG
>PWMM01000055.1 GCA_003558195.1 Syntrophomonadaceae bacterium | reverse complement strand
TTGTTATTTTTTCAAATCAAAGCGTCAGGATACATTGTACCAAAATGATGTTAAAAGTCAACGTTCTTAAGAAAATTCGCCGAAAAGTTGATTAAGGAAAAGAAATTATATACAATAATAAACAGGTACTCGCCCTGGTTCTCTTGGTTAGTTACTTAAAATGGATAATCTTATTCTCTAAATAAAGGATAGTGGTCATGAGTAAACTTGAATTTTTATTTAACCCAAAAACAATTTCAGTAATTGGAGCTTCCAAATCACCAAATAAAATCGGTTATGCAATCCTGGATAACATTATCAAAAGCGGCTTTAAAGGTTCAATATACCCCGTTAACCCGGGCGAAGAAGAAATCGCCGGCTTGAAAACTTATGGTTCCGTTAAAGATATTAAGGAAGGCCTAGACCTGGCTGTAATATCTGTACCGGCCCGCCATGTAGTGCAAGTAGCAGAAGAATGCGGCCAGGCCGGAGTAAAAGGATTGATCGTGATCACAGCCGGTTTTAAGGAAGTTGGTAAAGAAGGATTAAAGCAAGAACAAGAATTAATATCAATTTGCAACCGCTATAAAATGCGCATGCTTGGACCAAATTGTGTTGGCTTAATGGACACGCATACCCCTTTAAATGCCTCTTTTGCTGAAGGGATCCCCAATAAAGGTAATATATCTTTTATCTCCCAGAGCGGTGCTATGCTGGTATCTATTTTGGATTGGAGCTTCGAAATGGGTATGGGCTTTTCACGCTTTATCAGTACAGGTAACAAGGCCAACCTTTCAGAAATAGATCTAATTGAAAGCTGTGCTGATGATCCCAAAACAAACGTTATTCTTTGCTACGTGGAGGATATAAATGATGGTGAGCGTTTTATAGAAGTATGCTCTAAAGCCAGTAAAAAGAAACCGATTATAATATTAAAATCTGGTACCAGCAGTGCCGGTGCCCAGGCAGCCAGTTCTCATACCGGAGCTTTAGCCGGCAGTAATCGGGCTTACGATGCTGCTTTTAAACAATGCGGAGTTTTAAGAGCAGAAAGCATGAATAATCTTTTTGATATGGCCAGGGCCTTTGCTACTCAACCTCTACCTGAGCAATCCCGGGTGGCCATAGTTACTAATGCCGGTGGCCCAGCTATTGTTGCAACAGATGCTGTTGAAAAAAACGCTTTAAAGATGGCTCGTTTTACCAAGTCATCAATTGATCTGCTCAGGGATAACCTTCCCAAAGAAGCAAATATTTATAACCCTGTTGATATTATTGGAGATGCCCGTGATGATCGTTACCGCTTTGCACTGGAAACAATCCTGAAAGATGATAATGTGGATAGTGCCCTGGTTTTACTTTGTCCCGCTGCAGTTACTGAACCAGAAGAAACAGCCCGCACTATAGTCCGCCTAAATAAAAATTATCCCCAAAAACCATTAATGGCGGTATACATGGGAGGAAAAGCTCTCGCCCAGGGTAGAAATTACCTCACCGACAATTCAGTTCCTACCTTTACTTTTCCCGAACCATCTATTCAATCTTTACGGGGGATGATCGACTATAAGGAGTATCTAGAAAAACCAAAATTTGCTGAAGAGCTAAGCTTAGATCATATTGATAAAGAAAAGGTTCGCCAAACTTTAGATAATGTTTTCGCTGATCGCCGGGTTGTATTGCTCGGCCATGAAGCCTCTGAAGTGATGTCTGCTTACGGTATACCTGTCAGCAAAACGCACCTGGCTGCTTCAGAAGAAGAAGCTGTAGAAATCAGTAAAAAACTTGGCTTTCCAGTAGCCTTAAAAATATCTTCTCCGCGCATAGCCCATAAAACTGATGTCGGTGGAGTAGCAATCGGTTTGCAAAGTGAAAAAGAGGTAATCAAGTCTTATAATAAGATATTGGAAAGTGTTCGCTATTACTTGCCTGATGCACCCATTTATGGCATTGAAGTTCAAGACATGGTTGGAGAAGGTGTAGAGGTTATTGTAGGCATGTCCAGGGATATACAATTCGGCCCGCTGGTTGTTTTTGGCCTGGGTGGTATATATGTCAATCTTATAGAGGATGTTTCTTTTCGCCTTGCCTCAGCCCTGACTGCCAGGGAAGAAGTTGAAAAAATGATTACAGAGACAAAAGCATATCAACTGTTAAAGGGTTACCGGGGCAAGAAACCAGCCGACATAAATGCCCTCATCGATACTATAATGCGTACGGCAAGACTGGTTAGTGATTTTCGGGAAATTACCGAAATGGATATAAACCCGGTGCGGGTTCACACCAGTGGCTCAACTGCTCTTGATGTTAAAATAACGATAGAACAAGAAACAAAGTAGCATTAATACCTTAACGAGGTGATAACATGAAAGCGATTTATTTTTCCGGAAAAGCCGGGGGCGGAAAGACTGCTACCGCTCTTGGATTAGGATTAAAGTTTCAGGAAAAAGGTTTAAAAGTTTCATACTTCAAACCAATTGGTTTTCAAAGGGGCCTTTTAAAAAAGGATGATGACGATGTAATGCTAATGCGTGATGTATTTGCCCTGCCCTTTTCAGGAAGCACATTATCACCTGTCAATGTAAATGATCATTATCTCACCCCCCGTTTTATGCAAGAAGTACAGAAGTTACACCCTCGTATCCAGGAGGCTTTTAAGCAATGTTCAGAGGGCTATGACGTGGTTTTAATCGATGGTAGTATAGAACCTCATGTAGGTCACAACCAAAACCTCTGCGATTTTAATCTTGCCAAAATGCTTGATGCAGCTGCCCTACCGGTAATTAAAGCCGATGACGACTTTGATCTCGATCAAAACCTGCTTTACCTTGATTTATGGGAAAGTAAGGATATACCCGTAGTCGGATGCGTTTTTAATAACATTGCAGCTACCCAGTGGAATAAATGTAACAGCGTTTACAAACCGCTGGTTGAAGAAAAAGGTTATCAAGTCCTGGGAGTAATCCCTAAGAAAGTTGAAATATCTGCTCCAACCGTAGCAGAGTTTTATGATGTTCTATCCGGTGATGTCCTGAGCGCACCTGATAATATGAATCGTATTGTAGAAGAGGTTGTAGTTGGAACCATGACCATTGAGAGCGCCCTGGGCTATTTACGCCGTGCACCAAATAAAGCTTTGATAACTGGCGGTGATCGCAGCGATATGGCCCTGACGGCACTGGAAACCAGCACCTCGGTAATAATACTAACAGGTGGGTTGTATCCGGATCTCCAGGTACTGTCCAAAGCTGAAGAAAAGGGCGT
>PWMM01000242.1 GCA_003558195.1 Syntrophomonadaceae bacterium | reverse complement strand
GCGAGTTCGATGGGGTCGCCTGTCGCCGCGTAGCAGCGCCGTGCGCGGAGCGCGTCGAAGATCGCCTCGCGCGTCAGCGCGTCCGCGATGACGGCCGTGCGACCGCCGCCGTGGTGACCCGGGTAACCGGCGTGGTGATCGGTGCCGCCCACGAAGCCGAACCGGTGCCCTCGCCCGAGTCCTTCCTCGACGCCGCCGGTGGCGTGGAACGGCCCCATGGTGTGGAAGCTCGCGATCGCGCCTGCACCGTGATCGGACGCACCGTGCGTCGACACGATCTCGACCACCGGTGAGCGCTTCGCATCGAACGCGTCCCAGTCGATGCCGCGTGCACGAGGGCCGTACCCGAGGTGGTGCGGGACGATGATCGCACCTGGCGGCGCCGACGCCGTCAGCTCGGCGATGTCGTCGCCCGCAGCGATCGGGCCCTGGGTTCGAGGGTAGTAGACATTGTGGTCTCCGACCGCTGTCGAGTGCCATTCGGTACTCACGATGGGGATGAAGCGTCCCGGTCGGTGGTGGCGTTCGATGTGCGCCTGGACATCGGCCCACCCTCGTGCGAGCCGCTCGAACCCGTCGCGGTGATAGTCGATGATGGCGCCGTAGCGGGCTCGGTCCCGCGGCATGTCCGGCCAGTTGGCGTGGCCGGTGATCGCCGCGAAGTCGAGGTGGCCCGCAGCCGCGCGCAGCGCTCGTTCGAGGCTCCCGCTGCCGTAGCTGATGGCGCAGTGGCTGTGGAGATCGCCCCAGTAGATTCGGGCCATGTGAGTCCTCCGTGGTGCGTGGCGCGCAGCCAGCTTGACTTTATCAACCACTTTCGATAAAGATATTGGCATCATACGCAGGCCTGCCTTGATGCCGGTCATCTTGGTGCGACGGAGGTCTTCGACCCGTGAGACGCGCCATTTCGCAACCCCTTGGTGAGAGCAATCGGCGGTTGGTCTTGAACCACCTCCGGCGGCTGGGCGTGGCGTCGATGGACCAGTTGGTCCGGGTCACCGGGCGTTCGCATCCGACGGTGCTCAAGTGGCTCGATTCACTCGAGCGTTCCGGTGACGTGCGACGGCGCGGTGTCGGCGCCTCGAGCGGGGGTCGCCCCCCGACGCTCTTCGAGTACGTGGCCGATGCTGGCCATGTTCTCGGAATCGCGCTTGAGATCCCCTCGGTGACGCTCGCGATCCTCGACCTGCGGGGTCAGGTGTTGGCGCGGGAGGCCCGGTCCATTCAGCAGCTCGGTCCCTCGGATGCGGTGCTGCGCGAGCTGCACGAGCTCGTCGAGCGGTTCGTGGCTGGGCATCTCGGCGGTGAGCGCAGGCTGGTCGCTGCTGGCATCGCGTTGTCAGGCTTCATCGACCGTGACGCAGGACTGTCGCTCGCCACGCCGCGACTCAGCGGCTGGCGGGAGGTCCCCATGCGCAGCGAACTCGAGCGGTGGCTCGAGGTCCCAGTGGTGCTGAACCACCACATCGATGCCCTCACCCAGGCCGAGCTTCACGTCGGCTCCGCGGTGGGCGTCGACGACTTCCTCTTCTTCGACGTCGGCTACGGACTGGGCATCCGCGCCGTGCGCGCCGGGCAACCTCTGGTCGGTCGCTTCGGCAATGCCGGCCTGATCGGCCACACCACGGTCGTGCCGGACGGGCGAACGTGCCTGTGCGGGAACCGAGGCTGCCTCGAGGAGTACGTCTCGGGCAGGGCCCTGTTGCGCTTCGAGCGCAGCGAGGTTTCGGTTCACGACGAGGACGCGGCCATCGCCGCTGCTACCCTTCGGCTCTTCGACGCGGCCGACGCGGGAGAGAACGGAGAACCTCGGGAGGAGCTCGAGCGCTTCCTGGCGATCGGCCTCGCCAACGCGATCAACACGTTCGAACAACCCCGCGTCGTGCTCAGCGGCTTCGCAGCTGCCGGAGGGAGCGCCTTGCAGGCGCGTATGGCGCAAAGGACGCGTGCGCTCCTGCAACCCACGCTCGCTGCCGCGACCGAGATCGCCTTCTCGAGGCTCCCGCGCGGTGAGGCGGGGGCCCGAGGCGCCGCCCTGTTCGCTCTTCGTCAGCACCTGCCGTTCGCCGACCCGTTGGTCGTAACGGCGCCCAAAGGAGGTCAAGAGCCCGAGTCCGCACGAGAACCCATCGCCGCAGCCGCAGCTCGAACACGCACGCCCGACACCGCCGTCGCAGGACGGAGAGAGGACCACCCATGACGCTCCATCGATGCTTCCGTTGGCTCATCGCGCTACTCGTCGCGATGTCGCTGGCTCCCACGCTCGGCGCGGCCCAGGAGCATCCGCAGATCACCATCCTGATCAACGAATCGCCGTGGCTTGCCGGCTTCGAGTCCCTCGTCGAGGCATACGTCGCCGAGACAGGCAATCAGGTTGCGTTGAACGTCACGCCCTTCCCGGGCATGCTGACGCGTTCGCGCAACGCGGTGACCGCCGGCGTCAGCGAGTTCGACCTCATCAACCTCAACGAGCAGTGGTACTCGCTCTTCTACGCAGGCGGGTTGGTGACGCCGATCCTGGAGATCGATCCGGACTTCACGCTCGATCCCGAGGTCATCGAGTACGCGTACGCCACGCGGTGGAACCCGGAGATCGGTTACTCGACCGAGGACGGTGCGCTGTACGGCCTGCCGATCAATGGGAACATCCAGCTGCTGTTCTACCGGGCTGATCTCTTCGAGGAGGCCGGCCTCAGCGCGCCAACCACGTGGGAAGAGGTCGAAGCCGCGGCGCAAGCGCTGCACGATCCGCCTTCCCGCGTTGGGCTCGTCACCCGCACGGCCCCGACCGACTGGGAGTTCCAGTCGTACCTGCACGGCTTCGGCGCTTCGGTGATCGAGGTCGATGACGACGGCCAGTGGCGTGTCGGCATCGCTGACGAGGCGGCCGTCGAGGCACTCGAGCGCTACATCCAACTCAACCGCGACTACGGCCCCGCCAACTACGCCAGCGTCAGTCAGGCTGAGGCGCTGTCGCTCATGCAGAGCGGTCGGGCGGCGATGGCGCACGTCGTGGGCGCTGCGGCGCCGAACTTCGAGAACCCCGAGCTGTCGATCGTCGAGGGGCTGGTGGAGGCCACCATCGTTCCGGGTCCAACGGCGGAGAGCCGCGCGACCATGTCGGGGATCTGGGTCATGGGCATTCCCCAGAACCTGCCCGACGCGCGCAAGCAGGCGGCGCTCGAGTTCATGCGCTGGGCCCTGACGTTCGAGGCGCAGCTCCTCTACGCCGAGGCCGGCGCGATCCCCGTCCGGCAGGACGTC
>PWMM01000118.1 GCA_003558195.1 Syntrophomonadaceae bacterium | reverse complement strand
TGGCAAGAATAAAAAAAGGCCTGGAGTTATACCGGGGTTTACCAATTGGTGTAGATGAACTCCAAAAAAGTATTAATCTTTATAACCAAAACCGGCAACTGCTACGCTGGCTGACAGAGTTTCATAATCATAATCCAAGCCTGATCACCTCCCGACAGTTATATAGCGTCATAAATGCAGCCATGATTATGCCAAGGGAAGAAGTAAACAAACTTTTGAAAATAGCCCTGGAAAATTTAAATCAAAAACCAATCAATGAAAGCAACTACAGGCGCCTGCCTCTTTTGATGTCTGGAACCTTGCTTGAACCCATGGAGGTCTTAGACTACTTAGAAGAATTTGGAGGCACGGTGATAGCCGATGATTTTCAGAACGGTTACCGCTATATTGAAACAGATGTAAATACAGCAATCGAACCTCTAGAAGCATTGGCCGAGCGTCAGCTTAAACGGATTCCATCAGCAGCTTTTGACATCAATGAAAACCCGAGAAGATTTTTCCTTACCAGCCTGGCTAAAGAAAATAATGTAATGGGTGCAATCTTTCTTCACCTGACCTTTTGTGAACCCGAAAATTTTGACAGTTATGATAACCTGAAAACAATGCAGGCAGAAGGCTTTCCAGCTATCAGAATTGAAACTCAATTTGGCAATGCAGGACTGGGGCAGATTCGAACCAGGATCCATGCTTTTATGGAAATGATTGGAGGTGAAAGCCTTTGAGCTCTGCAAATATCTTTAAAACCTCTAAGTTGATGAAAGATATAATGAAGGAATATAGCGAAAGGGGGTTAAAAGCAAAAGAAAAAGGCCAACCAGTGGCCTGGGTTACCGCTGTTTTTCCGGTAGAGCTAATTTATGCTGCGAACCTGTTTCCATACTACCCGGAAAATTTCGGGGCAGTTGCTGCTGCAAAAAAAATTGCGCACGAACTTTCAGCAGCTGCTGAAGGAAAGGGATATGCCAGCGATCTATGCGGTTATGCCCGCTGTGGCATCGGGGACGCTTTCTCGGAAAAACATCCGGTGGGGAAAATCCTGGAACCTGACCTGCTGTTTTGTTGTAACACCCAGTGTGGAAGTTTACCCAAGTGGTTTGAAGTAGCAAGCCGCTTCTATAATGCCCCATACTTTCTTCTAGATTCCCCCCGGGTAGGCCTGGAAACAGATAATCTCTGTATTGAATATTTTATTGAACAACTAAAAGAAATGATTAAGTTTATAGAAAGTCAAACCGGTCAGGCTTTTGATTATGACCGCTTAACAGAAGTTTTAAAACTGTCCAGTGAAGCCTGCCGCCTCTGGAACGATATCCTGGATTCAGCAGTGTTAAAACCAGCGCCTTTCGGTTTTTTCGATGCCTGCTTTCACATGGCTCCCATTGTCACTCTCAGGGGCACCCGGGAAGCTGTCGATTATTACCGGGCTTTAAAAGAAGAAATTGATGAACGAATTGAGAAAGGAATAACTGCCATACCGGAAGAACGCTACAAGATCTATTTTGATCACATCCCCTGCTGGCCAAAACTGCGCTGGTTTTCAGAGCTATTTGCCTCAAAAGGAGCACTGGTTGTAGCTTCCCAGTATACTCATTCCTGGGCTTACGCATTTGACCTTGAACGCCCCCTGGAAAGCCTGGCTGAAAACTACACCCATGAATTCGTAAACCGCTGCTTTGAGTACCGGGTCAACCGGAAGATTAACTTCATGAAAAAATACGCTGTTGACGGCTTTGTATTATTTTCCAACCGCAGTTGTAAGCCTAATGCCTTCGGCCTTTATGACAAAGCCAGGCTGATCAGGGAAAAAACCGGTCTGCCGGGAGTGGTATTTGAAGCAGACATGTCTGATCTACGTCTCTTTTCAGAAAACCAGGTTTTGGCTAAGCTGGAGCCTTTTTTTGAACAACTTAACTGAATAAAACTAAAACAATAAGGAGGGTTAGCATTGAAAAAATTAATGACAGGAAATGAGGCTTTTGCATATGGAGCCTATTTGCACGGGGTTAGGGTTGCAGCTGCCTACCCCGGAACACCCAGTTCAGAAATACTGGCTAATTATGCCAATTATCCAAATGTTTTTGCCGAATGGTCCCCTAACGAAAAAGTGTCCCTTGATGTAGCCATTGGCGCCGCTTATGCTGGCACAAGGGCCATGTGTACGATGAAGCATGTTGGCATGAACGTAGCAGCTGATTCATTATTTTATGCAGTCTATACCGGCTTAAAAGCTGGCCTGGCCATTGTTTGCGCCGATGATCCCAATATGCATAGCTCACAGAATGAACAGGATAACCGGCATTATGCTAAATTTGCCAAATGCCCGATGATCGAGCCTGCAGATAGCGAAGAAGCAAAACAATTTATGGGTAATGCCCTTGAAATAAGCGAACAGTTCGACACACCGGTTATCGTACGCAGTGTGACCCGCCTCTCACACTCTTCCACACCTGTAGAGTACAGTGAAGAGAGTCCACCGCCACCACCGGAAGAACCACCTGTTTATGAGCGGGATCCCCAAAAATTTGTCATGGTTCCCGCCAACGCCAGGCGCCGCCATCCGGTGGTGGAAGAACGTTTGAAAGAGCTGGCAGAATATGCTGAAACTACACCACTTAATTATATCGAGCCGGGTAGCAGTAAGCTCGGCATCGTTAGCGCCGGTGTGAGTTATCATTACGCCAGGGAAGTTTTTCCCGATGCCACTTTTCTGAAGCTGGGGATGGTCTACCCCCTTCCTCAAAAATTGATCAAAAAGTTCGCAAGCCAGGTGGAAAAAATAGTAGTAGTAGAAGAGCTCGATCCCTTCCTGGAAGAGCATTTAAAATTAATGGGACTGGAGGTACAGGGCAAGGATATCTTTCCTATACTCGGTGAATTCAGCCCCTCCCTGGTCCGCAACTGTGCCGTTAAAGCTGGCTTAATCGAAGCGCCGCCGGCACCACCTGAACTGAAGAGCGACCTGGAACGACCCATCCGTCCGCCCATGCTCTGCCCGGGATGTGGACACCGGGCCCTATTTCATGTCCTCAGGGAAGAAGGAGTCCTGGTAACAGGAGATATTGGCTGTTACACCCTGGCCTTTGCACCGCCACTAAATGCAATGCACACCACCGGATGCATGGGAGCGAGCATCGGGGTAGCACATGGTATTGATAAAGCCGGTGTTAAAGATGACGTAGTAGCCGTCCTTGGAGACTCTACATTCCTGCATTCAGGCATCCATCCCGTTATCGACGTGCTTTACAACAAGGGCAATACCACTACGATTATTTCAGACAATAACGCTAC
>PWMM01000220.1 GCA_003558195.1 Syntrophomonadaceae bacterium | reverse complement strand
CAGCATTGAAAGCTTAATTGATATGCTCTCAGATATCCGTAAAGCAGATATTGTTACTGTTACCGGTTTAAAAGGCAAGCCGGCTAAAGTGTCGCAGCTCGAAGAGATGGAACCAGAATTACATAAGCTTTATCAAGAATTGCTCGAATCGTTTTAGTTTATACAGCATAGATCTCTCGAAAGGCCTGATATCATTGGCTAAAACGCTTATTTAGCTTTTTAAGTTAGTAAACTCACGCTAGATAAATAATCATGCCCACTATGAAAAGTACAAATACACAGGCCGGAAATAAATGTTACCAGGTGTTCAATTGATCATTATTCTTTTGTCCAGTTAATCAGGAATTTATAATATGCGCATTGCACATGAAGCCTGGTAAATATTAGCATTCAAAATGAAGCAATGATGGGTTAGCCAATTATAGTAATACTAACTCAAAATATTATAAAGAAAGACAGAGACTTAGATCTAAAGCCATTTCAGGCATAACCACTTTGACCAAAAACTAAGTGATAGTTTAGCAAAAGTTCTTACTCTACTAGTAAAATCTTTTGGATCTAAGGTTGCATAAAGTTCAAATATATATCTCAAAAGAATTGCATTAACTTTTTTATCAGCTTTTATTCACCCCAGAAATCAAGCAACCCGATCTAAGAATTTTATGATCCTGGCTTTCATTGAATCGCTATCCACTCAATACTTTTTAGCCAAACTTTCATTGTCCGCAAACTACCCAAAAGTATTCTGAATGCCAATTCTCATGAGGTGCTGTGAGTATCTTTCAGATAACTCTTCAGCTAAGGCAGAGCCCAACACTCCTAGTATATTATTATTTTCAATTGTAACTACAACTTTAAGTTTACTGGCAAGGGTGCATTTAAGCTCACTGTTATAAGGTTTCAGGCTGGAGAAATTAACTATTCCGGCGTTAATATCAAGTTGATCAAGCCCTTCAGTAACTTTTAAAGCGTTATGTTGCATATAGCCCGAAGAAACTAGTAGTACATCTGAACCATCACGAACCTGATCGGCTTTTCCTAACTTAAAGGAATACTGTTCATTAAAGATTCCAGGAACCGGATCCTTGTCAGAACGAGTGCCTACAGGACCATCATAACTCAGTCAAAGCTTCGATCGTTTAGTGGTATTCAATAGCATCACCAGCTTCTGTGACAACCATAATAGGCATTGATCTCATAATAGCAATATACCTGCACCGCTTTATGAGTCTTTCCTGTTTACCCAGTAAATAAGCTGGCATAGGTGATCATACATTTTATATCCGTGCTTGCTTGACTAACCACACCCTTACTTTGATCGCAAACTCATTGAACAGCAAAAAAATAAGTAGTCTTAGTATTTGCAACAATCAATTTTTATATTAAAACACTATCAAATCAAAGCCCGTTTAAATAAATATAGTCAAGCTAACGAATAAATCCTAAGTAGCGCGGCAATGTCAAAGTGATTTCGGGTACAAAAACTAAAATCAATATAACAAAAAAGAACAGAATTAAGAAAGGCCATATTTCTGAAACAATATCTTCAAAACAGATATCACCAACAGAAACAGCAGCAAATAAGCAAACACCTAAAGGCGGGGTAACCAAACCAACATTTAATGTAATTAACATCACCGTTGCAAAGTGAATGGGGTGGAAACCAAGTAATTCCATCATAGGAGCTAGTATTGGAGCCAGGATAATACATGCTGCTCCTGTCTCCAACCAAGTGCCAACGAACAAAAGCAAGACAACTACCAATAAAAAAACGACACTGGGCACATCACTGATAGCTAAAAAATAATTAGCTAAAATTTGTGGCAAATTTATGCGAGTGATAATCCAGCCTAAGATAGAAGCTAATCCGATAATAAAGAAAAGCATCGCTGATGTGCGAACAGATTTTCGTATACATTGCCATAAAGCAGATGCATTTAAAGTTCGATAAATTAGCACAGATACAAGCAGAGCATAAAAAACAGCTACAGCAGCAGCTTCAGTAGGTGTAAAGACTCCACCCAAAATACCCCCAATTATTATTATTGGCATTAATAAAGCTAGAATTGTATCTTTAAAAGTGCTGGCAAACTCTTTAACCTTAAAAGCAACATCCACTTTAGGTAGATTCTTTTTCTTACCCATCAAAGCAACCATCACGCTCATTGACAAGCCAATAAATAACCCAGGTATTATAGCAGCTGCAAATAAAGCTCCAACAGAAGTGCCGGTGATACCAGCATATATAACAACAATGATACTCGGTGGTATAATGGGCCCAACTATTGAAGAAGCTGCAGTAATCATTGCAGAAAATTTTCGGGTATAGCCTTGTTTTTCCATGGCAGGTATAAAAATAGAGCCCAAAGCACTTACATCAGAGATTGCAGCACCTGTAATACCAGCAAACAATAAACTTGTATAAATATTTGCTTGTGCCAGTCCACCCCGGACGCGGCCTACGACATAATTAACAAATTTAATTATGCGTAGAGTAATTCCACTGCGGTTCATAATCTCTCCCGCCAATATAAAAAATGGTATAGCCATAATTACAAACTGGTTCAGGCCGGCATACGTTCTGGAAGCGATCATTTGAACATTAGCACCATGATACAGAATCCAGCTTGATGATACAAAACCTAATGTTATGGCAACCGGAACTCCAATAATGAGCAGTAGCAAAAGTAATCCAAAAAAGAACCCGATTATAGCCAATATTTTTACTCCTTTCCTGTTGATTGAATAACATCTTTCACCTTAGATTTATCAATAAAAGTTTTATCAGTTAATTGTTCAGGAACAGATGCATAAGTTTTTCCTTTTAACAATCTCAAAAATAAAGTGATTGATTGAAATGCTAAGAATAAACCACCAATGGGAATAGCCAGGTATGCCCAAAAGTTAGGTATTCTTGTTACCGGGTTTGCTGAAATCCAGCCTAAATTTGCATAGTCAAACCCAGCGTATATTAAAAGAATAAACAAGGAAAACGCCAATATTAAGGTTAAGAAATCTAAACCCAAAACTATCTTCTCATATTTAATTTTATTTTTGAAAAAATTAATTGAAACATGACTTTTTTCATAAAAAACAACAGCTGCTCCCAACAAGGCCATATAAATCATTAATTGCTTGGTAATAATCTCGGCCCAGGGTAATCCCTGGTACAAAAAGTAACGGAAGAAAACCTGTGCCCATATAATCAAAACAATGATTATAAGTAAAATTCCACATATTATTTCCAGTGTTTTATTAATTCTGTTACTGATGCTTTCAAACATATCATATATTTTCATATAACAAACCTCCTGATACTTTTAAAAGCAATTTGATGATACCTGATATAAATTTGAAATGAAAGTCCGGATCTATATCATTAAAGTTATTTAAGATTTGTCTGTTTTTGCGAGTGTGTTTTGAATGGAATGATTAAAAATCTTTAGAGAGCATAGACATTCCTTATATGTAATCATGATTTCAAAAGGGATTTATCACATATCATCAATACTTTAGAACTAGAAGGTACGGATGATAATAACCCGTACCTTCTATTTTTTTAAACCTAGTAGTAACCCAGGTATTCTCCCATTTCTTGGGCAGCATCTAATATCTTTTGTACCCATTCAGGATCCTGTACATCTTCTTTAATAAATTCAATTACCGGTTCCTGGGTGGCTTCCCTAAACATATCTAATTCTTCAGCTGTTGGATCATAAATCTCTACATATTCTGCTAAATATTCCAAGGCAGTATCTTCAGCCACACGCCTATTCATTTGAGCAACAAAGCAAGAATATTTAACACCATCTTCAATTATTTGCTGGTACCGTAGCGGTAAACCCTGGAACCATTCGTCATTGACAATGGTATGGTTTTGGCTGTATACATGGCCATCAAGAGTAAGATAGTCTTGAACTTCATATATTGAACCAAGGATGATCGTTGCGTTAGCATTTTCCTGGCCTTCTACTACTCCTGTTTCTAAGGCTGAATATAACTCAGTCCAGGCTATTGGGGTTGCACTTCCCCCAAGAGATTCAACTATTTGCATATGAGCGGGAATATCCATAGTTCTAATTCTTAAGCCTCCCATATCAGCCGGAGTTCGAATTGGCCTAACACTGTTGGTAAAGTTCCTCATACCGTTGTCAAATAAACCAAGGACTCTTACACCGGTTTGCTGACGCATATCTTCAAACATTTCCTCTCCAAATTCTCCACGAAATGTTTCTATTCCATGATCAACAGATTCAAAGAGGTAGGGAATAGCAACAACCTGGATGTTAGGATAGATTAATGCCAGGGTGCCTTCAGTATGGGACGATGAAATTTGCAATTCACCAGTAATAGTTTGCTCAGCTATCTCTGCAATTGTCCCCAGCGCACCACCACCAGAAATCTCGACAGTGATCCTGCCTCCAGTTCTATCTTCCACGTATTCTTTAAAAGCTAAAGCCTGTCTTTGGGCATACTGATCAGGATCAGTTGGATCGGCATGTGCGAATGTTAAAGTGAATTCTTCATACCCGGCTAATGGATCATCTAGGTCTTCTTCCCCTAAATCAACCTCTTCAGCAGCTTCATCACAACCAGAAACAAAAACACCAAAAGCGAGAATCAAAACGACAGACACTAAAAATAATTTTTTCATCTTTTCCCCTCCAAAATTTTTTTTAAACCTTGTTGCTTAATTACATGCAATTTGAAAGTATATTTTTTTTAGCTAAAACTTTGCATCACCCCCCTGTAGATAGTTTAATCCGCTGTTTTGCGTTTAAAAATAGAACTAGCAAAAAAAATGGATACCTTGTTTGCTTGACACCATAATACGCAGTAACCCATTCATTTAAGTAGTAGTAATAACCCCTCCTTTATAATCAAATTTTATAAGTTCAGTGTTCTGTTCTATGCAAGCCGGCCAGTAAGAACCTATTTCTCATGGTCTTTTATATCTTTCTTGCTGTGTTGATATCACTGTTAAAAATGCAGCACAGCAAATTAGTAGATTTATTTCAATAAAAACAATTTTTAGTTTTATACTTATCTCCTCAGGTGTCCTGACCAGTACAAATGCTTATTATTTGCCAAGGGAAACCTTCCACACCTACTTGTTGAAATAATTCATGATGATCTTAGATATTATTTGTTATTGTAAATGAACTTTACAAATTCCAAAATTGAAATACGCATACATAAAACCTATGTCCTTCATCCACAGCCTCATGTTAAAAAATATAGCACTGTTTCTGAAATAAATCAATTATATTTTTATTAATTATCAATTAATAAAATAAAAACTACTTTCAACTCAACATAAGATTCTAAGATTCTATATATATAGCTCTAATGAGCTGTTGATGTATTTGTGTGTAGTAAGAGCAGCAAGATAAAATCTAGATATTAATAATTAAAAAGAAACCCTCTCTCTAAACTAGCTTCTTGATCTTTTTAATCACCGTATACCTTTAAGCTTCTATAAAAAGGCGTAGGCTATCACATTCTTGTCGGAAAGCTACAGTGCACATCAACAAGCTCTTAAACAATACTTCCGGCCATATCAAGACAATTGTAAGATTTACATGTTTTTTAAATAACTTTATTAAGTTGGCCTGACATTTAGATTGTCTAATACTATTCGCTGCATTCTTTAATTTTCCTTTTTCTAAAATCTTATTTCAAAAAAGGATGCAAGTTTAACTCATTCCCTATTAAAAATAGCTAACAATTTTTCTTTCAAGGTAGCATATATATTTTCCATACCAGCCCGGTAAAGGTTATCCCGGTTTTTTTGCAGGATATCGATAGTTGTGGCCTCAACCGTCTGCCAGAACAGGTCTTTTTCAGGGGTGTTGTAAAAATAATCCAGTTTGACCTGGTAAGCACCTTTATACTGCCTGCCTCCGCCATTAAGGGTGATCTTTTTAATAATCCGGTTAAGATCTATGCTCCTGCTTTTAGTGCGCAGCGATACATCAAGATAGAGCTCTTTTTTTTGCGAATTTTCGATCAGGGCAAAAACAGCCACGGTATTATAGCCTGAGGACTTAAGGACCATATCGGCGATAAGAGCAAGATAGTCCCTGGAACCTGAACTGATGTAGCCAAGGCCGTAAAAGCCCCAGTTCCTATAAGAAACCGCATTATCTTTAGCCTGCCGGTAGATGTCCAGCAATTCCTGGGGAGGCGGTAAGCTGTTAATTCTTTTTAAAATATCCCGGTTGGCATAACGGACCAGTAAGTCCAGTGCTTGAACATCTAACCGGCTGATATGGTGAAATTGATCGGTATCGGTCTGAATCCCGTAGACCAGGGCTGTAGAAATATAAATAAGGGCATCATGACTAAGTTCCGGTTCTAAAGCAGCAAGGAGCAGGGTGACCAGGGTGCTTGTAGAACCGGCATCTGTCCTGATCAAGGAAAAATCAGCCGGTACAACCTCATCTGAGGCACTATGATGATCAATATGGGCTGCACAGGGCAGCTGATCACTGATCTGCTCCAACCGGTTATTTTGAAAATCCGGGACTATGTAGGCTTCGTAGTTTTTCAGATCAGGTTCTTTGCCAAAATTGATCGGTATACTGATGAGATCTAAAAACAACTGGTTCTGGGGTAGGGAAAGCTCTTTTTCGGCAAAAATATCAGCCTTGCAGTTATAAGTGTTCAAAATCTCTTTAAGAGCGTAAGCAGAAGCAATGGCATCGGGATCGGGTGAGCCGGGAATGTAGATCAGAAGCGCTTGATATTTTAATACCTTTTCTTTAAATAGGGCTGCTTTTTTCTTCATCATTTAGGACAACCTTTTTTCGTAATTATAGCCTGTCTTCTTTAGACCAGCACACGCTTTTGTAGTAACAGTAAAAGCGGAACCAGGGCCAGGGTAATTAAAAGGGCTACAAACAGTTCAAACCAAACTCCTCCCAAGGGTTCGCCAAGGACCGATACTTTCCAGATTGGCTCAATGATCCAGTAGAGGGGGAAAAATTTAGCGATCCACTGTGGCCACTCTGGAAAGAGGTAGAAAACAACGGGAACAAATAAGAAAATACCCAGGCTTTTAACCAGGGTAAAAAGCATGGTTGCTGTTTTAGAGTAAACACCGATTAAAAGCCCGATCATGGCCGTAAGGGCTGAGGCAACCGTGATCACCAGCAGCACTTCCAAGGGCCGCGGCCCGAAAGCCTGGTTCAAAAGCAGGGTTAAGGCCGCTAAAACTATTGAGAATAGAAACCCGAGCAGCCACTTGGCAGCCAGGATCTCCCTGATCCTGACAGTGGTCACTACCAGGGCGGTCAAGGTCCCCTTTTCTTTTTCTTCCACCAGGCTGGAACTGGGAACCCAGATGCCCGACATGGCCAGGGCGTAAAATACAATCACCGGAACCAGGCGAATATTCAAAGGTAAACCGGGTTCACCCAGGTAAATAGTCTTAACCTTTACCGGGGGATCTTTTCCTTCTACTGCACGGACCATTTCAAGAGTAGTAATGGCGATGATAATCCGGTTAGCGGCCAGACTCTCACCGCTTAAGTAAAATTCAAAGTGCGGTTTCTCTCCAGCCTTAACAGCCTCATCAAAACCAGGTGATAGAACCAGACCGGCATCGTAGTCGTGTTTTTCCACACCTTCAGTTAATTCCCCAATTGATTCAAGCAAGGTTACTTCGAAACCCTCCAGGTCTTTTGCTGCTGCCGTAATGGCTGAATTTCCTTCATCAACCAGGGCCAGCCTGGGCCTGGGTTCAAATAGTGAGCCGAAGGCAAATTGAAATAGCAGGGTCAAAGCAAAGGGCATTAACAGCGCCCAGATGAAAAAGGGTTTACGCGGGCCCACGGCAAAATCTTTCAGCGTCAACCTAAGTACTCGCATAATGCTCATATGGAGGCCACCTTCCTTTTAAGCACGATCAAGGCAACCCCGTAAATTATGATAACCCACAAGAGAGCATAGAGCAGCATAGATAGAGCATCGGACCAAAAAACCTCATAGATAGTGATATCATAGAGCAGTCTAACCACCGGATAGCTGGGCAAGTAACTGACCCAGGTTGCTGTTGAACCCGGAAACAGCACGGCAAAAGCAGGAATCATCAGGGGAATAATAAAAAGCATGCTGAACATCAGTTGACCGATAAAGTCTTTACCGGCAGCACCAACAAACATGGCCACCGCCGTAAATAGCAGCGAACCTAAAAATATCGTAAAAAGGAGCAAGGTCCAGTTTTCTAAACTGAAGGCCCCTACTAAAAGCAGGATAATTGAAGCCTGGACCATAGCCAGAGTAGTGCCAAAAATAGTCTTGGCCAGTAAAAAATGGCCAGTCCGGACAGGGGTAACCAAAAGGGCCGTTACGGTACGCTGCAACACTTCGTTTGAGATCAAGGAAGCCAGGGCAAAGGTTTCCATCATCATGATAAAAAAAGCCAGCATGGGACGCAGCTTTTCCCGGGTGGAGATCTGGTCACCCATCCGATCAGGGCCAAGAATAACTTCATCTTCCTGCGGCATGGTGATAGGCAATTCGGATCCGGCCAGCTGGTAAGCCATTTCCCTGACGTAACCTTCCATAGCCCTTTTAAGCTCAGCAGGCACATCGGCTGAGGCATAAAAAGTTACTTGTGGGCTTTCTTCTAAAATTGTGTCACTGAGAAAAGTGTCCGGGAAAGCAATCCCTAAATTAAACCTTATTTTATCTGCATCTTCAGGCCGGTCCTGATCACTATCCGGGTCATGGATTATAACCGGGCCGGTATCTAGTTTATAGATATCAAGCTCACCCTGAAGGGCTTCTTTTAACTGCGTTTCGCTTTCAAATTCAATTAAGGTCAACCCTTCATCTTCAAAGGCAAGCTGGGTTTGGTCTAAAGTGCGAATCACCTCCGCAGGCATTCCTTGCGCCCGTAGTTCTTCCTGGCCGGTAGTGATCAAAACAGAAAGTGGCGGGGTAATGGCAAAGGTAAGATCTTCTTCCACTTGATCGGGAACCAGCCAGAATATGGCGATAAAAAAGACCAGGCTGAGCAGGGTTAAAAAAAGATATATTAGGTTACGACTGTATACCCGGATATCTTTTTTTAAAATGGCCAGCAAAAGCTTCCCTGAGGAGGGCGGCCGTTTCATCCGGCGAGCCCCCTTCCGGTTAGCTGGATAAAGATCGCTTCTAAAGTAGCTTCTTCAGTATGGATAGTCAAAAGATTTGGGGAAGCGGCCAGTTCACTTAAACGTTCCGATGCCTTACCGCCTTCCAGGGGCAGGTTTATTTCCTGTACTTTGTCACCGGCGCGTAAACGAACCAAAACGGAACGCTTGCCGTATTTTAGTTTTAAATTTTCAGCCGTATCCAGGGCTACAATTTCACCCTCATTGATAAAGGCAACCCGGTCTGAAAGCTCATCTGCTTCAAACATGTTATGGGTGGTGAGCAAAACGGCAGCCCCTCTTTCTGCTTCTTCTTTGATCGTTTTCCTAATTTCTGCTGCTGTGACCGGATCAAGTCCGTCTGTCGGTTCGTCAAGAAAAAGCACTTTGGGCTTGTTAATAAAAGCACGCGCAATCATCAGGCGTTGACGCATTCCTTTTGAATAGCTGGCTACCCGGTCGCGGGCCCGATCGGCAAGCCCAACCCGCCTTAAGGCGGCCATGGTATCTACCTGGCGTTGACCAAATAAGGAGGCAAAAAAGTCCAGGTTTTCTAGGGCGGTCATTTCCAGGTAGAGATTCTTTTCTTCAAAAGTAACCCCGATCTGGGCTTGCAAAACCGGATCTTCTCGACCAATATCGCGCCCCAGGATCTGGGCCCGACCTTCCTGCAGGGCCAGCTGGCCGGTTAAAATTTTGATAGTAGTTGATTTCCCGGCCCCATTAGGGCCAAGGAAGCCGAGAATCTGGCCAGCCTTCACCTGGAAACTGATTTCTTTAACAGCTTGTAAGCTGCCGTACCAGTAGCTTAAATTTTGCACATTTATAGCCAGTTCATCCTGGTGTTCCAATGCGACTGGCTTTTTCCCTTCATAAATAGCTCTCTTTTCTGCTGAACGGGCCGGCTCATCAGCCGCACCTTTGAATTGGCCGTATTTCCAGAACCCCACCTTTTCCCTGCCGTCCGCAGAACTGAGGATCCCGTACCCGTGGGGCTTGCCGTTATAAAAATCACCTCTATAAGTGGCCCCGTCAGCGTAACGCATAGCTCCAGAACCATGCGGTTTGCCCATCTGCCATTGGCCGCTGTATCCAGTCCCACTTGGCAGCAAAAATTTACCAGAACCGTGCGGCAGGTTATCCTTCATCTCTCCTTTGTATTTGCCACCAAGCCAGTCAATGCTTTTAATTTCTGAAAAGTTTTGTTTATCTTTCAAGCTTTTCACCAGCCTTAATCTAAACAGTCGCGCTCTTTATTCAACCTAATATTGTATCTGCTCAAGTCTGTTGCCACGATAAGGGCGCGAGCAAAGTTCGTCGACAACGGTTCGAGCATTCCACAGCCCAGCCCAGGCCGAAGGGGAGACGCTGGAACTGCCCCCTGTGAGTCCGCGGAGCAACCTTGAGCAGTTTACCCAATATTAATAATTGTTGTAGCCCATGTAAGAATTATCATGCCTTACCAAGGTTTAACCTGCGGAAAGGACTGCTTCTTTAAGGCGGGCCAGTTTTTCCTCAGCCGTTTTTTGATCAGCAGCCTGGGCTGAGAGGTAAAACTTAACCTTGGGTTCCGTACCGGATGGACGCACGGCAAACCAGCTGCCATCTTCCATGGTATAATGCAGCACCGGTGATTGGGGTAATTCGAGGTCAAATTCGCGCTGGTTGGTTAAGTTGAACCCTTTTTTCTGGTGATAATCTTTTTTTTCAGCTACTTTAAAACCGCCCATTTCGTCCGGCAAATCTTGATAAGCAGCCACGTAGCGATCCGCTTCACTGATATCTTTTAATTCTACCGTGAAAAGATCTTCGGCAAAAAACCCGTGCCGGACCTGGAGGTGCTCTAATACCTCCAGTAAGTTCTGGCTTTTTTCCAGGTAATATGCCGTCATTTCAGCAATCAGGTATGATGAAATTACAGCATCTTTATCCCGCACGAAAGTACCCGATAAGTAACCGCAGCTTTCTTCGTACCCGAAAATAAATTGCGGGTTACCTTTTTCTTCAAATTCCTTCATTTTTTCGCCAATATATTTAAAGCCGGTCAGAGTTTCTACCACCTGCAGGCCGTATGATTCAGCAATCCGGCGGCCCAGGTTTCCGGTAACAATCGTCTTGATCACTACAGCATTATCCGGCAGCGCACCTTTTTCAGAGAGGCGACTGCAAATGTAATTAATCAAAAGCGCACCTACCTGGTTACCGCTCAAAATAATAAAATTTCCCTTTCGATCAGGGACTGCGGTTCCCACCCGGTCCCCATCAGGATCGGTGGCTAAAACCAGGTCTGCCTTGACTCTGCGGGCCTTTTCCAGGGCCAGATCCAAAGCTGCCGGATCTTCCGGGTTGGGAGATTTAACGGTGCTAAAGTTTTGATCGGGGCTGCTTTGGGACTCAACCTGGTAAAGCTCTGTGCAATCAAGACCAGCCAGTAATTCAGGAATGTGGACCAACCCGGTACCATGCAGAGGGGTATAGACCACTTTCAGTTTGTTTTTAGGACGGCTCAAGGAAAGCGTCCTGACTTTATCCAGGTAAACCTGGTCTGCTTCCGGTGCTATGAGTTCCAGCATGCCGCCAGCGATGGCTTCTTCTTTGGTCATTGATTGCACATCATTAAAAATATTAACCTTCTTTATCGCTTTCACCACTTCATCGACCAGGGGGCTTACAGCCTGCCCTCCATCAGGACCGTAAACCTTGTAACCGTTATACTCAGGCGGGTTATGGCTGGCCGTGATCACAACCCCGGCGGCACAGTTCAGTTCACGAGTGATGAATGATAGCATGGGAGTGGGCCGGATATCGCTGAATAGCAAGGCCTTAATCCCATTGGCGGCCAAAACCAGGGCCGTTTTTTCAGCAAATTGATCAGAAAACCGGCGGGTGTCGTAAGCGATGGCTACCTTTTGAGTAGGCTTATGTTCTTTGGAACCGGATAAGCTGTTGAGGTAATTTGCCAAACCCTGGGTGGCCCGGCTGACCGTATAACTATTGATCCGGTTTAAGCCAGGACCAATAACACCGCGCATGCCACCGGTGCCAAAGACAAGCTCCCGGCCGAAATGGCTTTCGATAGCTTCCGGATCATTTTGCATGGCGGTTAGTTCTTCATGCCTTTTCGGATCCTGTTTAAGTTGATCAAGCCAGAGATTATAATTTTCAAGAGCGGTACTGCTGGGGAGCTCGATTTTTTCAAGGCAGCATGACTCACTATTTTTCAGCAGATCAGGCCTTTTTTCTGCTGGCTTACCCGGTTTCAGACCAGCAGCTCCACCAGCTTCTCCCGGCAAGTCACAGTTCTCATTACCATCAGTATTAGAAAGAGTATTTTCCCCGGCCCGGCCGTAGTCATCTTCGTAACGGATAATATCATCTTCACCCAGGTAATCCCCAGTCTGAACTTCAATCAAAACCAGTGGTTCAGAGCCCCGGTTTTCCATGCGGTGACGGGCCCCGGCGGGGATATAAGCACGCTCGCCTCTTTTTACAGTAAATTGGTTGTCGTCAACTGTCACCAGGGCTTCTCCTTCGGTTACGATCCAGTTTTCGGAACGATGACGATGGCTTTGCAGGCTCAAACGGGAGCCAGGAGTGACATTGATTCGTTTAACCTGGTAAGTGCCAGTTAGCTCAAGAGAAGTATAGCTGCCCCAGGGGCGATAAATAGT